>JAZOVL010000338.1:0-6106 GCA_045658685.1 Pilosibacter sp. | reverse complement strand
ACCTGTCTTTTTTGCATCATCTGCAGAGATTCCTACACTTCCAATTTCCGGATTTGTATAAACACATCCAGGTACCTGAGTCAGATTAAACAATGGTTCCTCTCCTGCCATATGATGAATCGCATTGATCGCCTCTGCCGTTGCTGCATGAGCCAGCATAACGCCGCCAATCACATCACCGGCCGCATAAATGTTCGGAACACTTGTCTGGAAATTTTCATTGACCAAGATACGTCCGCGTTCCATATCAAGCGAAAATCCTTCGCCGAACAGACCGTCTGTATTCATTCGGCGGCCAACTGCAACAAGAATACCGTCGGAAACAACTTCTTTCATCTGCTCTTTCTCACTGTAACGACATACAAGTTTTCCTTCTTCGCCTTCTGCAATTTCTTCCACCCGTGCTCCGGTAAAAATATCTACACCCTTTTTCTTGAGAAGCATCTTAAGACTCTGGGAAATCTCCTTGTCCATATTAGCAAGAATACGATCCAGAAATTCTACCACTGTAACTTTGCATCCAAGCTCACTGTAGATAGCTGCAAATTCCATGCCGATTACACCACCGCCGATAATGGTTAGACTCGGGAATACATCCTTTTTATCTAACATTTCATCACTGGTCAGTACATTTGGTAACTGAACACCCGATATCGGCGGAACAGACGGAACGGAGCCTGTTGTGATAAGAATATTGTCTGTCTCTAAAACAACGGTCTCCTCTCCAGAAACCTGAACATGCGCTGCATCAAGGATTGTACCTTTGCCCTGGAATACAGTAATCTTGTTCTTTTTCATCAGTGCCTGAATGCCTGCTCTGAGCTGATTTAACACTTCTTCCTTACGATTCTGGATCTCTTCCATGTTGTATGTTACTTCACCGGCATGGATACCGATCTCTGCGCTTCTTTTCATTTCAGCGTAAAGATCTACAGAGTGTAAAATAGTCTTTGTCGGAATACATCCTCTGTTTAAACATGTTCCGCCAAGCTCTCTGCTTTCTACAAGAGCCGTCTTCATCCCCTTTTTCGCTGCTTCAATCGCCGCTTCATAGCCGGCCGGGCCGCCACCAATAATAATAACGTTAAATTTATCCATTCAGTACCAGTCCTCCCTTCAGGCTGACAGATGATTTATAACTAACAATTCCATATCTTTCTTGATCTGAACCTCGATTTCAGAATCCATTTTTATACGCTTCAATGCGTCGAGAAGCTCATTCACATCGTAAGAACACTCTCGCCACGACTCCTGAATCTGCTGTGATAGATCCTGTTCCATTGCATCGGAAAATACATTGACTTCCCGAATGACTCCTGCGATTACATGAAGCTGAATCTCAACTTCGCCCCAAGCAAAGCGATCGCCAAATGAGAGATCAAACGGAATTTTTCTTCCGTATTTCCAATCTCTGGAATTGAACCGTTCTTCATATTCCTGAACCAAATTCCAATCTATACGGGAATCCTCGATCAGATTCACCGATAATGATGTATCATTGCTATATACTTCGGAAAATGCTTCTAAAAGACTTTCCTTTAACATCGGTATTGTCAGATCCGGATTCAACTCTTTTAAATTGACTGTTCTGGAACGTACCGAATCCACACCTTTGGAACGAAGTTTCGCTGCTGAAACATTCAGATATTTCTGCATCTGTTCCTGATCCACATCCACCAAAAGTGTTCCATGGTGATAACAGCATCCTTTTGATTTATAAAATGCATTGCCGGAAAACTTTCTTCCGTCCGCAGTAATATCGTTTCTTCCTGTTTTTATCGCGTTGATTCCCAGTTTTCTAACCGCCTGCAAGATCACGTCCATCTGTTTTTCAATACTATAGTTTTCTTCTCTCGCACAAAATGTAAAATTGAGATTGCCTAAGTCGTGGAAAACAGCTCCACCACCAGAAAGACGGCGGACAAGGTGTCCACCGTCCTCTTCCAGTTTATGAACGTTACATTCTTTCCAGGCGTTCTGGTTTTTTCCGATCACGACCGTATGCTTATTCTGCCACAAAAACAGAATGCACTCGGACTCTTCAACGTGAAATGTCAGAAATTCCTCTACTGCAAGGTTTTTGTATGGGTATACGTTGTCTGTAATATATGCGCTTAACTTCGTAACCATTGCATCACGCCTCTGTTTCGTTTAAATTATTCAAATGTGTAACGAAGTACCGGTTTTCTGGCCGCACGAACCTCATCCAGTCTTCTTACCGGAGTATGAAGCGGACACTCGTGTAATGCAGCCGGATCTGCCTGTGCATCTTCGTAAATCTTACGGAATACTGCAATTGCCTCATCAAGAGTTTCTCTGCTCTCTGTTTCTGTAGGCTCAATCATCAGTGCTTCATGTACGATCAACGGGAAGTACATGGTCGGCGGATGAATACCGTAATCTAACAGTGCCTTTGCAACATCCATTGCAGAAACATCGATATCGTGCTTCATCTTTTCAAGACACATTACAAACTCATGCATACATGTTGTATCGTAAGCCATCGGATAAATATCTTTCAGCTTATGCATCATATAGTTTGCATTCAGTACAGCATTCTTCGCCGCGGCCGGAATTCCGTCCTTGCCGAGCATAAGAATATAAGTCATAGCCTTTACAACTACGAGGAAGTTACCATTGAATGCTTTTACACTTCCAACTGTATGTTCCGGCACTGCGAAAACGAGTCCAGATTCTTTTTCTACCGGTTGAAGTCCCGGCAAGAACTCTGCAAGGAATGCTTTACAGCCGACCGGACCGCTTCCAGGACCGCCGCCGCCATGCGGGGTGGAGAATGTCTTATGGAGATTCAGATGGATTACATCAAATCCCATGTCACCCGGTCTGACTACACCCATAACCGCATTCAGGTTCGCACCATCATAATATACGAGACCTCCTGCTTCATGGACAATGGAAGTGATTTCCAGGATATTCTTATCAAAGATACCAACGGTATTCGGGTTTGTCAGCATTAATCCTGCTGTATCATCACCGACAACTGCTTTTAATTTCTCAATATCTACACAGCCATCGTCGGCAGACGGGATATTTACGATCTCATAACCAACCATTGTCGCACTGGCCGGATTGGTTCCGTGTGCGGAATCGGGAACGATGATTTTTGTACGTTTGTTATCTCTTCTGCTGTCATGGTAAGCTTTAATCAAAAGAAGTCCTGTGAACTCACCATGTGCACCGGCTGCCGGCTGTAAAGTCATGGCATCCATGCCAGTGATTTCACATAACATATCCTGAGTCTGCTTTAACACTTCCAGACAGCCCTGAACGGTATGCTCTGGCTGTAACGGATGAATATTCGTGAATCCCGGAAGGGATGCAGCTTTTTCATTCACCTTTGGATTGTATTTCATTGTACAGGAACCAAGAGGATAGAAACCGTCATTCACACCATGTACCTGTTTGCCAAGTTCTGTATAATGACGGCTCAATTCATTTTCAGACACATGCGGAAGGTGAAGTTTTTTCTCACGTTTCGGAGCAGTCAAAGTAACCTGCGGCACATCGCATGCCGGCATTAATGTACAACACTGTCCTTCTTTGCCACGTTCAAAAATCAGTTTCATGAACCACACACCTCCTTTACGATCGCTGCCACCTGATCCATCTCAGCTTTTGTATTCTTCTCGGTTGCACACCAGAGGATTTCCTTATCATTCAACGGATATCCGCCAAGAATCCCCTTCTTCTCAAGTGCTTCTAAGATAACATTTGCATCCATATCAGATACAGTTACAAATTCATGGAAAAACGGATGATCATATTTTGGTTTTAAGCCTGCTTCAGCAAGTACTCCCTGAAGATAATGGGCCTTGGAAACACAAAGCTCTGCAGCCTGTGTCAGTCCACCCTCGCCCATCGCTGCCAGGTAAACACCTGCTGTCAGTGCACAAAGTGCCTGGTTGGAACAGATATTACTGCTTGCTTTCTCTCTGCGGATATGCTGTTCTCTTGCCTGTAATGTGAGAACGTAAGCTCTCTTGCCATCACGATCAACGGTTTCACCAACAATTCTTCCCGGAAGCTTACGAACCATCTTATCCGCAGCTGTCATAAAGCCAAGATACGGACCACCAAAAGCAAGTCCCATACCCAGCGGCTGTCCTTCACCAACTGCGATATCTGCTCCGTACTCTGCCGGTGTCTTTAATATTGCAAGAGAAATCGGATTACAGCCCATAATAAATTTCGCACCTGCAGCATGTGCGATCTCGCCAAGTTCATCACAGTCTTCAATATTTCCGTAGAAGTTCGGCTGCTGAACATAGAAACATGCACTTGCAGCACCTAATGCTTCTTTTAACGCCTCTTTGTCTGTAAGTCCATCTTTTTCCGGAATCATAACAAGCTCTATACCATTGCCGTAGCAATAAGTCTTGATAACTTTGATCACTTCCGGGTTGGATGTTTCAGAAACATAAGCAACATTGCGCTTACGCTCCACACTCATTGCAACCGCCTCAGCAGCCGCTGTTGCACCGTCATAAACGGATGCGTTGGACGCGTCCATTCCTGTCAGTTCACAGATCATTGTCTGATACTCGAAAATAGACTGTAAGATACCCTGGCTGATTTCAGCCTGATACGGTGTATATGCAGTTACGAACTGCTCTTTACTTGTAACACTTCCTACGATTGCCGGAATATAGTGGTTATAAGCGCCGGCACCGCGGAAAATGTGACGGAATTTAACATTTTTATCTGCAAGCTCTTCCATATGATCGATAGCCTGCAGTTCAGACATACCTTCTGCAAGGTTCAGTTTTTTCAGCAAAACCTGCTCCGGAATATGGCCAAACAGCTCCTCGAAGCTGTTAAAGCCGATCTCATTTAACATCTGAAGCTGTTCATGCTCAGAATTTGGTAAAAAAGATCCCATAAGTGCTGTCTCCTTTCCTGATCATTAAGCAGACAAAATTATCTTATGCCTCTTCGCTCTCGTAGAACTCAATATACTCGTCAGCTGTTAAAAGTTCTTCCTTATCTGTGATATCCTCAACCTTGATCAGCCAAGCGCCATACGGATCTTCATTCATTTTCTCCGGAGAGTCAAGAAGCTCCTCGTTAATTTCAGCAACCGTACCGGAAACCGGAGAGAATACGTCGGAAACAGCTTTCACGGACTCAACATCTCCAAATGCCTCGCCAGCTGTAACTTCATCGCCTGCTTCCGGAAGGTTTACGAATACTAAATCACCGAGAGCATCCTGAGCGTAGTCTGTAAGACCAATCAGAGCTGTTGTATCATCGATAAATTTGATCCATTCATGAGATTTGCTGTACATAAGTTCTGCCGGATGTGTCATAGTTTTAATCCTCCTGATTATAAATATTGTTGTTTTTTATCGTTTGCTTTTATAGAAATTATAAGTCATAACTTCCGCTGCGATTCTCTTGCCTCTTACATCTACCTCAACAGCTGTACCGATTTCCGTATGTTCTGTATCAAGGATCGCCATTGCATATGCACCATTTAAGTACGGAAGTTTTGTACCGGAAGTTGTCTCGCCGATCTTCTTGTCGCCAACATAAACATCACAGTGTTCACGAGCGATTCCTCTGCCTGTAATCTTCAGACCAACACGCTTTTTAGCCGGATCACCTTTCTCGATCAGAGCAGCTTTACCGATGAAATCTTCTTTCTCCATCTTTACAAAGAAATCAAGTGATGTCTCTAACGGTGAAATATCATCTGTCATTTCATGACCGTACAACGGAAGACCTGCCTCGAGACGAAGAGTATCACGTGCGCCAAGACCACAGCAGATCAGACCGTCTTCTTTGCCTGTCTCTAAAAGAAGCTCCCACATTTTCGGTGTATCTTCGGCTGCAAGGTAAATTTCATATCCTCTCTCACCTGTGTATCCGGTACGAGAGATCACGAATTTCATACCATCGATACAGCCGTCATATCTTGCTGTGTAGTACTTAGACGGAAGATCCTCTTCAGCCATAAGTTTTTTCATAACATCAATTGCTTTCGGTCCCTGAATTGCAATCTGACCAACCTGTTCCGAAATATTTGTAAACATAACATCTCCAAACTGGTGGGCTAAGAACCATTCATAGTCTTTTGCAATATTGG
>JAZOVL010000337.1:0-12827 GCA_045658685.1 Pilosibacter sp. | reverse complement strand
ATGTGCTGCCACATTAACGATAGACGAGAAAAGAACTGTAAGAATCGCTGCATACACATATGCATACATAGGCGCCGTACGTCCAAACATAACCTGATTAACCTCTACCGTCAGGATTAACCAACTATGCAGGAACCTTCCCATGACCAGTCCCATCATAATGCCGAATATAGTCAGGAATATGTTTTCTCTGTATACATAAGCCGATGTTTCTCCATCATAGAAACCCAGAACCTTCAGCGTTGCCAGTTCTCTTGTACGCTCGGTAATATTGATATTCGTCAGATTGTACAGAACGACAAATGCAAGCACCGCCGCCGCTACGATCACAATGACAACCGCGTAATCGATGCTGACCATACTCTCTGTAAATGTCTCTCTAAGAGACGCAATACGTGAGAACGTCGCAACACCTTCCATCTCCATCATGTTCGTAGATATTTTCTGAGAAATCGAATCCTCCGATGAAGCACCTTTGCTTTCGTCCGTATATGCAAAGAGTACAACGTTGTCGTCTGCTTCCTCCCGAAACACGGTTTCATAATATTCTTTCGTCATATATACATAATGCTGAACATAATTCTCGGTAATATCAACGATCGGAACATCCACGCGGCATACGCCGTCCAGTGTAATCCTATCTCCAATCTGCAAATCCAGTAATTCAGACAGTTTTTCTGTGATCACTACGCCATCTTCTGAGAATACCACTTCCGCAGAATTAAGTCGATGCCTCATATCCACAAATGCTTCCAACTCATCCAGATCATTCACAGCAAAAATGGTTACGCCATTTTCCACCGCTGTTTCACTGGAACTGTCTGCCATTTCGCTATGACAAGACAACCATCTTTCGATTTCTATAGTCTCATCCAGATACTGATAAACATCCCGGCGAGCCTTATCCTCAATTTCTTCCTCAAACCCAACGGATACATCATACAGTAAAATCTCATCAAACTGCTTATCCAGGATATCAAAGATTGAATTGTGAAGACCGAAACCGGTCACGATCAACGCTGTGCATCCACCGATACCGATCACAGTCATCCAGAATCGACGTTTATAACGAAGCAGATTTCGCATGGTTACCTTCCATGTAAAGTTCAGGCTGCGCCATAACGGTCCGATGTATTCCAGAAACACACGTTTTCCGGCTCGCGGTGCCTTTGGTCGCATAAGAGCTGCAGGGGCCGCTGCCAAAGTGGAACCACATGCCCACAGAGCTGCACCTGTCGTGCAAAGGACTGCTGCAAAAACTGCCGTAATACTCACAAACGGTTGGAACATAAATTCCAAAGGCGGCATCACATACATGATATTGAATGCATTGGCAATAACAAGCGGGATCAGTTTTCCAACCTGCAATCCAATTAATCCACCAATGAAACTAGCCGCAAACGCATAGCCGATATACTTCACACTGATTGCCACGTAGCTGAAACCAAGAGCTTTCATAGAACCGATCTGGGTACGCTGCTCTTCTACCATTCTTGTCATGGTGGTCAGACACGCAAGTGCTGCAACAAGGAAGAAAATAATCGGGAACACATCTGCGAGATTACTGATCCTCTGTGAGTCCTGTCCATAACTTGCAATTCCAACGTTAGTCTTACGACTGAGAACATACCATTCACACTCATCGATATCATCCAATTCCGACTGTGCATCTGCCAGTTTTACTTCTGCATCTGCGATTTCCTCTGCTGCTTCCTGTTTACCATCTTCATATTCTATGAGACCATCTGCATATTCCTGCTCTCCGTCATTTAATTCTACGAGAGCATCTGCAAGCTCCATCTCCGCATCTGCAACCTCTTCTTTTAATGTCACACGTGCGTCGGCAAGTTCTTCCAATCCATCGTAATATTCCGTCCATCCATGATCCAGATCTTCTCGACCGATCTTCAGCTCTTCTTCTGCCTCTAACAGCAATGTCAATGCTTCATCCAGTTCCTTCTTACCTTCCGCAAGTTCTTCCTCTGCATCTGTCAATTCTGCCTTCGCATCTGCCAGTTTATTTTTAGCAAGAACCAGTTCCTCAGATCCGTCTTCCAGTTCCTCTTTACCGCTATAATACTCTTTCCATCCCTGATCCAACTGAGTCCGTCCGACCTGGAGACCCTGGTAACTTTCAACTACCATGGTGGAATCCATTGGAATGAATGGCAAGTATGCTAACGACTGTTCAATGACCATGGAAGCGATGGGATCTCCCGTTGCTGCACCGGCGATCAGTCCGTCCGGTGACTGATATCCACAGTTGGAAGCACTGGCAATCATCCAGATCGCACCTGCAACCTGATCAAACTGCGCTTTTCCCTGTGAAAACTCTGCTTCACTTGCCTCCAGCGTCGTCTTCGCAGCTGCCAGTTCTTTTTTACCCTTTTTAATCTCTTTCTGACCATCCTGGTATTCTTTCAGACCATCTTCGTATTCCGCCTTACCATCCAGATAATCCTGATATCCGTCATAGTACTCAGCAACACCGTCTTCATAGTCTTTCCAACCATCATCCAGCTCTTTTCGTCCATCTGCAAGTTTAACTTCTGCGTCATTTAGCTCGATCAGCGCATCTGCAAGTTCTTTCTCACCGTCTGCAATTTCCTGATTTGCTTCTACTATCGAATCTTCCAGTTCTTGAATACCATCATAATACTCTTTCCAACCGTCATCCAGCTCTTGACGTCCATCCAGAAGTTCCTGCCATGCATCTGCAAGTTCTTCTTCTACATCAGCTTTGACATCGTTCAGTTCTGCCCATGCATCATCAATCTCTTCCTGTGCATCTCCTACAAGATTTTCCCTTCGAAGAACCGCTCGTTCATCTGCAAACATTTCCATGCTGTCGATCAGGGCATCGATCCGATCATCATACTCATCACTGTAAGTATTAAGTTCCATTAGACCATCTGCCGTAAAAAAAGCAACTGAGTAATAGTCCAAAGAAAAACTCTCTTTCGGTATATATACGAACCCATCGACAGAACCAGTTCCCAAAGAGGATGTTCCACGATCCGTTCCCATATAAAGCGGACTCTTTACCGTACCGACAATCGTATATTCAAATGTCTCCAATGCATCTTCATTGTCCTCGTCCACTACAAACGGTAAACGATCTCCAATCTGAACCCCCAACTGTATCAGAAGATTCTCCTCTGTCACGCATTCATTCGTCGATTCCGGCATTCTTCCATCCAGCAGTTCCAACATATTCATGCGTTCAGGAATAGAGCGCACGATCACAACACCGTCCAACGCTTTCGCATCCAGCGTGTAGCCGCCCTCTACATCTTGAATTCCATCTACAGTCTTTAATGCATCTATATCATCATCAACCAGACCCAATGTAGACAGTACATAACCATCCATGACATTTTGACTGTCATAATACTTGTCGGCTGTATACTGCATATCAGGAGCTGTAATCTTAATTCCAGAAAGAAACGCAACCGCTAATGCAGACAAAATCAAAATCGAGAAAAAGCGGCTGCGGGTATTCCACACTTCACGAAGTGCATCGGTAAGCAGACGGTTCTTTCTTCCTTCTCCTACCATTCGATCTCCTCCACCGGTGTCGGATGTTCATTTAGTTCCATCGATGCTACTTTTCCATTTTTAATACGGATCACACGGTCTGCCATCGGAGTCAATGCCGTATTGTGCGTGATTACAACGACAGTCATTCCTTCCTGACGGCAAGTATCCTGCAATAACTTTAAAATCTGTTTTCCGGTCACATAATCAAGAGCTCCCGTTGGTTCATCGCAAAGAAGCAATTTCGGATTCTTTGCCAAAGCGCGAGCAATCGCCACACGCTGCTGCTCACCACCGGAAAGCTGCGCAGGAAAATTTCCAAGTCTGTGTCCAAGTCCCACATGTTCCAGAACACTCTTCGCATCCAGAGGATTCTTACAGATCTGCGCCGCCAGCTCTACATTTTCAAGTGCTGTCAGATTCTGTACCAGGTTATAAAACTGGAACACAAAGCCAATATCATGACGACGATACGTAGTCAACTGCCTGGAATTATAGTTGCTGACAAGAGCTCCATCCACTTGGATAATACCTCCGGAACAAGCATCCATTCCACCCAACATATTCAAAACCGTTGTCTTTCCGGCACCGGACGGTCCAACAATGATCGCAAATTCGCCCTTCTCAATATGAAAGTTGACACCATCCACAGCATGAATGGTCACTTCCCCCATCTGATATATTTTTTGTACATCTTCAAATGAAATATATGACATAATCTGTCACCTCACCTTGACGCAAATTTTCACAATTACATTTTATCACAAGGATATGCGCTCTGCAATTGAAAAGGCTGCCATAGCATCGCTACAGCAGCCTTTATCATATTTTATTTCTTATAACCTGTTGCAAAATCTACGATCGTTGTAAACTCTCCGTCATTTGCCCATGCTTCCAGATTACTGCCCGCGATACGAACAATTCTCTCGAATGTCTCCTGTAGGAAGAAGTTTCCTGCAACATGCGGAGTGATCACCACATTGCCACAATCCCAAAGTGGATCGTCTGCCGGAAGCGGTTCCGGTTCTGTTACATCAAGACCACAGCCGCCAAGATGACCTTCCTGCATGACAGTTAATAATGCTTTCGGATCGATCGCATTGCCACGGCCAACATTGATCAGATAGGAGCCTTTCTTCATCAGACGAAGTCTTCTCTCATCCATCAGATGATGAGTCGCGTCGCCGCCCGGAAGCACCATCGCAACGATATCTGCTCTCGGAAGGAGCTGATCGATCTCATCCAGTGTATACTGCTCATCCAGATACACCGGTTTTTCTTTGTTGGTTCTTCTGATACCAATGGTATACGCGCCGAGAGCTTTTACTTTCTTCGCAAAATCTCCACCGATATCGCCCATTCCCATGATAAGTACCGTGGAACCCTCTACGGAAATAATGCTTCCCATCGGATTTCCTTTATACTGCCAGAGATGCTCTGCCTGATTTCTGTGATACTGGTTAAAACGGCGGATCAGATCAAATACCAGTGCAAGCATATGCTCAGAAACAGCCAGACCGTACGCACCTGTCGCATTGGTCAGCACACAGCCTTCCGGAAGTATGCCAGGTTTTGTATACTGGTCAGCACCTGCAGAATTCAGCTGATACCACTCCAGATTTTCCGCGTCCTGCACCAGTGCCGGCGGTAAATTACCGATGATCACGTTTGCACGGTTCACATCTTCTTTTGTCACTTCCTTACCCGGAATATAACGGAACACGCAAGAATACTTTCCGGAAGAAGCCTTCTCTTCCAGATACTTCTTATGTTCCTCATTGACCGGAATTGTAACAAGGATTTCTTTATTTATAGCTTTTAAATTGTCCATGTATATCCCTCACCGATTGCTCTTGTCGCTTCCTTTAACCACTCATTTTCTTCCTCTGTCATATACGGAGAAAGTTTCTCATAACACTCTTTGTGGTATGCATTTAACATACGAACGTCAGACGGTTCCATCACAGAAATATCAACACCATCCAGATCGATCGGTGTGAATGTCAATGTCTCGAAATTCATGAACTGACCATACATATTCTTTTCTGCTTTGTGGCAGATCAGAAGGTTCTCTGTACGGATACCGTGGCTTCCTTCAATGTAAAGACCCGGTTCATCAGACTGGAACATGCCTTCATCTAAAATACAGCTGTCCATGCGCTCCGGAACAATTTTCCAACGAATTCCGTTCGGGCGCTCATGTACGCTGGATAAGAAGCCGACACCGTGACCTGTTCCATGGTTAAAATCAAGCCCCTGCTGCCACAATGCGCCTCTTGCCTGATAATCCAGGTTCATACCACGACAACCGTAGAGGAACTTCGCATTTGCGAGGCGGAGTGTTCCCATCATAACCCATGTAAAATGCTTTTTCATTTCATCAGTTGCCGGACCAACCACGATAGTTCTAGTTACGTCTGTTGTACCGTCATAGTACTGTCCGCCGGAATCAACCAGATAGAAACCGTTTGCTTCTACCATAGACTCATTTTCTTTTGTCGCATGATAATGACACATTGCCGCATTCGGACCAAATGCAGAAATTGTATCGAAACTCGGTCCGATATAACCTTCCTGTTCTTTACGGAACTCTTCTAATTTTTCAGCCGCTTCTGTCTCAGAAAGTTCGATCTTACCAACATTTTTCTTTAACCAGTAGATGAATTTCGTAAGTGCAACACCATCTTTGATGTGGCATTTTCTTAAGTTTTCAACTTCCACCGGATTCTTCACAGCCTTCATGAGAGAAGTCGGATTCATTGCCTCAATCACAGCATTGCTTGCATCGATACTGGAAGAAAGAGCATAGTTTACCTTATCCGGCTCTAACAGGATCTTCTGTCCCTTTACGGCTGCAACAGCATCATAAATACCTTCGTAATCTTCAACCTGAATATCATTTTCAGCAAAGTATGCCATTACTTCCTCACTGCAGCGACTGCTGTTGATAAACAGACGAAGAGAGTCTTTTGTAACCATCACGTGAGCTGTCGGAAGTACATTTCCGTCAGTTGTTGCTTTTCTGATGTTTAAAAGCCATGCGATATCGTCCAGCGTAGAGATCACATGAAGTTCTGCTCCCTTCTCCTCCATCTCTGCTCTCAGTCTTGTAACCTTAGACTGTGTAGATTCACCGGAAAATTCTTCTTTCAGGACCCATACAGCAGGAGCCTCCAGTTCCGGTCTTGTCTCCCAGATCTCACCAACAAGATCATGTCTGATTGCCATAGAGCCATTTTTTCTGGCCACGATCTTTTCAAAGCTGCGACCGATACCGGTATTTACCACGCGGCCGTCCATACCTAACACGCCGCCCTCCGGTAATTTCTCTGCAAGAAATGCATTGATCGTCGGAACATCTTCCTCCCCCATCTTCATCAGCTCAACATCCTGACCATCCAGTTCTTTTTTCGCCTGAACGAAATAACGACCGTCCGTCCATACACCTGCAAAATCTTTTGTTACAACTAAAGTGCCTGCGGAACCGGTAAAGCCGGACACATATGCGCGGCAGCGGAAGAAATCTTCCACATACTCGGAATCATGGAAGTCAGAGGACGGTACATAATAAGCGTCCATATTGTGAGCTTCCATCAGTGCTCTGAGTTTTTCTAAACGTACGTTTGCCATTTTTGTTACCCCCTAAATAGCATTTATAAGAGCGGAATTCCCGCTTTTTCTGCAATCTTGCGCACTTCATCCGGCCAGATGGAGGCCTGGATCTCACCAATATGTGCTTTTCTCAAATAAAACATACAGATTCGTGACTGTCCGATACCACCGCCAATGGTATATGGAAGTTCACCATTTAACAGAGCCTTCTGGAATGCCAGCTCCTTTCTGTCTTCACAGCCGGCGATCTTTAACTGTTTTTCAAGAGCTGCCTCATCCACACGGATACCCATGGAGCTGAGCTCAAGTGCAATATCCAGAACCGGATAATAAACAATAATATCTCCGTTTAACTCCCAGTCATCGTAGTCCGGCGCACGACCATCATGTGGTTTTCCAGAATTTAATTCCTTACCAATCTGCTCAATGAAGATCGCACCGTGCGCTTTCGCTGCTGCGTACTCTCTTTCTTTTGCATTCAGCTCCGGATAGAGGTCCTCTAACTCCTGAGCGGTAATAAATTTAATGTGCTCCGGAAGATAATGACCAATATAATCATATTCATAAGCCAGATAATCTTCTGTGATTTTCAGTGCTTTGTATACTGCTGTTACAACTGCTTCCAATGTCTCACGAGTTCTCTCTTCCTTCGTGATCACCTTCTCCCAGTCCCATTGATCCACGTATATCGAATGGATATTATCTGTATCCTCATCTCGACGAATCGCGTTCATATCTGTATACAAGCCTTCACCCGGTTTGAACCCGTACTGCTTCAGTGCAAAACGTTTCCATTTCGCAAGAGAATGGACGATTTCTGCCTGTCGATGCCCTTCTTTCATATCGAAACTGACCGGTCTCTCCACGCCATTCAAGTTGTCATTCAAACCGGACTCCGGTGTTACGAACAGCGGTGCAGATACTCGTGTCAGATTTAACTGCTTTGTAAGTTCTTTTTGAAAAAAATCTTTAACTGTTTTGATGGCTACCTGTGTCTCTTTTAAGTCAATCTGTGGTCTGTAGCCTTCCGGTACATAAAAACTCATAGTCAATATTCCCTTCTATTTTCAATACGATAGTAAGTATATCATTATTTTAAGAAAAATGGAACAGAAAACTATGAGGACATACTACCGATTTTACAAGAATTGTGTATAATAGAATAATCGTAAGAAATTTTTCATGCATTATAATTGACTCATGGTATCTTGGAGGTATTTTATGGCTTCTTATACTCCTGTTGTTGGAATCATTACCAATATAGAATCACTTGGAGAAATCGGAAATCAGGTCAATGATTGCTCGATTCTTTTTACGCTTGAAGGTGAATATCCATCCGGAGCATTTCAGGTTCTGCTTCCGGCGAATGCTTATGTCTTAAATCTCCATCCATTCCAGATCGGTGATCGCGCTACTTTCTTTTATGACCAAAATGCACCGATGGTATTGATCTACCCACCGCGTTATACCGCTGTTGCCGCTGCGAATACTCCACATGGAACAACTGCAGCTCTTGATCGGTTCCATCATGATCTGGTAAATTCAGATAATACATTAAAGCTTAACATGGCGTGGAATACTCCGGTCACCCTTGCCAATGGCCAGCCTTACAAAGGAACGCTCAACCATCATCTGCTCCTTGTACTATATGGCATGACTACCCGCAGCATTCCGGCGCAGACAACACCGGAACAGGTGATTGTATTCTGTCAGAACGAATAAACTTATAGATTGAAAAAACCGAGCCGGATTTTACCCACATCCGGCTCGGTTCTTTTTTATACTTTATACAATCTTGCTTCCATTTGCTGTCATCTTAAACTTGATGCCAAGCATCTCAGCTGCTCGTTTACACATCAGCATACGATTCAGGAAAATCTCAAAATACTCCAACATTGAACAGATGCTCTCATCAAGCTGAATATCCAGTGTAACTACACGTTTCTCCGTGTTCACATCGAGTTTTGCTTCTGTTACCGCATAATTAACGCGATCATGAATGTCAAAATTGGATTTCTCCTTTGTTCTTACACGATTTCGTCTTACATCTGTTTTATCTGCGATGATCAATGCTGCCGAAATCGCATCTTTGGCTCCTCCGGAAGATTCATCGTGACTTCCGATCGCAGAAACGATCGTCACACGATCTTCCAGCTCCATACTTGTCTTTTCCAAGATCTTGTCAGCCAGGAGTGCACCATACTCACCATGTCTGTGACGGTTGACTGCATTTCCCATATCATGCATAAAACCGGCAATTTTTGCAAGTTCCACATCATGATCTGAATATCCAAGAGTTTTTAAGATAAATCCTGCACGTTCTGCAACTACGGAACAGTGCACTTCTGAGTGATCTGTAAAACCAAGCACTCCCAGATTGTCATTTCCCTTTTTTATATATGCAAGTACCTCTTTATTATTTCTGATTTCTCTGTACATGAAAACTCCTTCAATATCATAACTATCTACACATTTCTCTCTCATACTCAGTATATGAGATGTTTCCTATTACAACAAGCAACATTGCCACAAATCTATATATAATTTGTGTAAAATCAGTGGTGTTACTCCGCTGCGCGGAAGGAGGCTAACAATATCTGCATTTCCTGCTTCCAATCTTCTTCAAACACACAAGTATCACTATATGTCAGGTCCTCGCGAACCTGCATACAGTATTCTTTGGCTTTCTCCAGATTTTTTTCCACGCCCTGACCTTCACTGTAAAGTAAAGCCATACGGTACAACCCCTCTTCGCCGCCTTTTTCCGCAGCCTTTTTGTAAAGTTCCAATGCCTGCCCAAAATCTTCATCGATTCCAATCCCGCGTTCCAGACACTCACCGTATAGAAACATGGCAAAGTCATTTTCCGCCTCTGCACCTTCTTTTACCAGTTCGAGACCACGTTCGATATCCTGGTCAGTGCCGTATCCTTTTAAATAGCACTCGCCAAGCTGAATTCTCGCATAGTCACTGCCACAGGCCGCTGATCTCTGGTACCACATAAATGCTTTCTCGAAATCTTTCTCTACGCCTTTGCCCTTCATATAGAGCCAGCCTACATGGTCCATACAAGCCGGATTTCCCATTTCCGCCGCATCAATAAAGTACTTAGCAGACAATTCCAGATTCTTTTCAACACCTTGACCATTCCAATAATAAATGCCCAGGAGACGATTCGCCTCAGAACTTCCCATGGATACGCCCTTACGGGCCAGCTCTACCGCCTTTTCTTCATTCTGCTCCACGCCAATTCCAGACATATAATATGTACTTAGATTCACATAGCCAAGTGCCTCACCATGATCTCCCGCCAACTGATACATAGCAGCAGCGGCTTTCAGATCCTTTTCCACACCATATCCAAGTGCCAGGCATACTCCATAGCGAAGCATTCCGTCCGGAACGCCTGCCATCGCTGCCTTTTTGAACCATCTGACAGAAATCTCCGGATTCTCCTCTACGCCTTTGCCGAAACGATAACACATGCCAAGTTCCACATATCCCTGTGGTTCATCAGCCAATGCTGCGTAACGATACCATTTAAATGCCTCTTCCACATTTTTCTCTGTACCCTGACCAAGCTCAAATGCGCGTCCAACACGAAGTTCTGCAGGTACATAACCATGATCCGCCGCGTACATGTAGTAACGAAAAGCTTCCTCCGTATTGATACAGGTTCCTTTTCCAAACATATAACAATCGCCAAGGTGAGAGTAAGCTGGAACATAATCATATTCCACCGCTTGTTTGTAGAGCCAGTATGCTTGTCTGTTATCTGCTTTTACTCCATATCCATGTTCGTAGCAAAGGCCCAGATTGCTGATTCCACAAGCATCGCCATTTTGAGCCGCATTCTTAAAGCATTCAAATGCACGCTTGTCTGCATCTTCACTTCTCTGGTCTCTCCAGAAAATACCCAACTCACTCCAATGGATACCATCCAGATCTTCCTCTTTCATTTCTTTCATTTTTTTCCCACAGTGCGGACACTTAAAAACAACCTCTTCACATTCAACCGCAGTACTGCAAAGTTCATCTGTACAAACAAATATCATTCTATCATTTTCTCCGTCCCCGTTTTGTTCTTCTTGTCAGTCGAATTTTTCCCAAACTCTATTTAACAAGGATCTGGCAGCTTCTCATTGTTTCAAGAGCTGCCTCGTGTTTCTCCGGTGTCACACCTGCACAGCATGCAGAATCAAGTGCTACCGGAAGCTCCGGCATAAATGCTTTGATCATCAGTGCATTGGAAACCACACAGATATCGGTACAGAGACCTGCTAATTCTACAGACTCAATTTCACCTGCCTCATAAGCCTTCTTTAAATCCTCTGCAAGCTCCATACTTCCGAATGTCGGTTTATCATAACATTTACATCCCTTTGTTTCGCAGAAAGACTTCAGCTCCGGAATGATCGCCCATCCGTCTGTATCTTTCACACAATGTAGAACAGGAAGATTTGCTCCCTCCTGAGTCTCCATATAATTTTCAAAATGAGTATCTCTTGTGAAAATCACTTCACCATCAAATGTTTTTACCTTCTCAACGACTGCATCAACGATCGCAACTGCTTCTTTTGTTCCAAGTGCTCCGTCAACAAAATCTTTCTGCATATCAACAACAACTAACACTTTCTTCATAATTTAAGTCTCCTTTCATGTGCATTACATTTATTCTACCGTTAATTCGTATGCTAAATATTCATAATCCAAGTGGTATCCCAGTTTTTCCGCCAAAGATACCGAAGCCAGATTGTGAGCATCCCAACTCGGATAAATTCCACGGTTCAAACATTCTAAAATTAATTTCGCACCACAAGCGTATGCCAATCCTCTTCGTCTGTGATCCATTCTGGTATCAATCTCAATTTCCAGACCACCATGATAAACCAAATACGATGATGCTCCCGCAACGATCTCACCATCTTTTACCGCAACAAATCCCAGTCCCATCTTTTCATATTGTTCATAGGTTTGAAAATTTGAAACCAGATCCCTGCACCAGATTTCTTTCTGACAAGCATCATATTCGTTCTTTCATACGCTTTCTGACTTCTTCGAGCATGATGGAATCTGCTTCACCCGCAAGCAAACAAAAATCTCCAAGCCACGCGGCAGCCGCAGCTTGGCAGACGAATGTTTCTCCCATTACCCCCTGCAGACAAGAGCATAATATTGTTTCATCCCACTTACCAAAAATTTCTGCTGCGCGCTTCTTAATATCGCACATGAAATCCACGTCCTTCCTCCAGCGGAATGTTCTTCGAATCCACCCAGTCGATCTGTATGTATCGATCTGATGTCAACTGTTTAAGCATCATATTGATCATTTCAGGGATTCCCTGAACTTCCACAGTAACAGAACCATCATATTCATTCCTGACCCAGCCATTTAAACCATAGGCTGATGCGTACTTTTGCGCTTGATAACGAAATCCTACGCCTTGAACTCGGCCACGGAATTCGATCCGCCTTCTTTCCTCCGCCATAAAATCTCCTTGTACTATCGGATAGATTCATTTTGATTGTTTACTCTATTGTAAAGCATATTTCCTCAGGATACAAGAAATAGGAATTGTTTTGTTAATCTTTTGTCAATGCTATTGTTTTTATTGCGGATTCAACTTTTCTTAGTTCCTCTTGACATTGCTTATCTTCTTTAATATCATAAAACCCTA
>JAZOVL010000336.1:0-1541 GCA_045658685.1 Pilosibacter sp. | reverse complement strand
CTTTTTATCTTCCTGCAGATGAATAAATCTCTGAACAATATCTAACAGACTGTCTTTCTGCAGTACGTCTTCCCACAGATAGGAAGTACGATATGTTCCGGTGCCAATCGGGTTGCCTTTTCCACCGTTATTGCCCTTGTTGAACGGCAGGAAATAGGTGTTGATTCCATTAAGTTTTGTGGTCATCCATACTTCATCGGTATCTACTGCAAAATGCACCAAACACCGGGACTTAAAGGAAAGCAGCAGCTCCCGGGGATCACGATCTTTCATGTACTGCCGTTTGGCATGATCCACAGTTTGACCGGTGATCGGATTTTTCAATTCCACCGTCACTACAGGCAGGCCATTGATAAACAGAACTACATCAATGGAATTCTCATTTTTCAGGCTGTAATGTACCTGGCGGGTGATGGAAAGAATGTTCTTTTCATACAACGCCTGACTGGTCTGGTTCATACCACTGGCAGGCTTAAAAAAGCACATGGAGAATTTTGCCGGGGCATCCACGATGCCATGGCGCAGAACATACAGCATTCCATGGGCATCCAAATCCCGATAGAGCTTTTTCAGAAATCCTGTTTCAACGTTATCGCCATGCTTCTTACACAGCTTGGCCCACTCTGCAGGCTGGCTTTCCTGGAGGAAGCGGAACAGCAGCTTGCTATCAACGGCAAACTCCCGATTGTAGTCATGGGGATCTCCTTTGATATATCCGCCGTGGTCAAGCAAGCTGTATTCAATTTCACGCTCAAAGGTAATTTCTTTCGTTTCGATTGCCATTTCTGACCACATCCTTATTTTTTCTTTTCAATTACCTTACTCATGTTTTTTATTTCAGCAGCTATCTTTTCCTCTTTTTTCTCAATATCGTCAAGTGTTTTCGCAATTTTTTCCAGATATCGAGAATCAGACTCGTTTAGTTTTCTGGAATTTTTCTGCATCGAGATATCAACAGCAAACGTCTCCGTGCTCTTTTCCGTGGTTAGCTCAACAGTTACGGTTGTAGCATCATCATTCAGTTCGATCTTATCTGACAAAACAATTTTTGTGTCAGATACATGCAAAAAGTAAGCAACGGGAATCAGATAGTCTTCTCCGGGTTTTAGGAAAGGAATTGTTCCAAATTCAACACCTTGAATTTTTACCTTTACATTTTCTGCAACTGCATTTCCGGAATTATAAACTTCAATATATAAATTGCTGTTTCCGCTTGCTGCATGGCGCTCAATACTTTTACAGAAAAGCTTGGCAGTCTGCTTCGTCTGAAAGAAGTATGTTTTAGCAGCAAAAACGACAAGACCGATGGTTAGCACAATAAAAGCAACGTAGTAAATGATTTCCCATTGTTCTGTAACCAGGCCCAAAATATGGTAATTACTCATTCTACTGCCACCTTTCCCGTTACCACCTCGGAGATAATACTCTGGCGGTATTCTTTGAGTTTTTGAATGATTGCTTCGTTAGCGGAAATTGCAGTATCAATTGCTGTGCATTCGGTGTCCAAATACTTGGCAATAGCTTCTTGTTCCGCTAAAGTG
>JAZOVL010000335.1:0-1731 GCA_045658685.1 Pilosibacter sp. | reverse complement strand
CGGAAGGTTCCCGGCATTCTGAAAATAAGGATGGAGAGGGAAATATATGGCAGATTATCGTAATTGGAGACCGGAAGATATCTGGATAAAAATCAGCAGTGGGGAAATTGACTATCCGACTGCTGGCATGTGTGGTGGTTACGCGCAGGCGAATCTTGTAATCTTACCGAAGGTGTATGCGGACGATTTCCGAGTGTTTGCAGAGAAAAATCCGCAGCCATGTCCGATCCTGGAGATCATTGAGGGAACTCCGGCGATCCATGATATGGGTGAGGGTGCAAATGTGGTAACTGATATTCCAAAGTACTTTGTATATAAAAATGGCGTAAAGGTGGATGAAGTGACCGATGCCAGTCCATATTGGAAAGAAGATTCCGTAGCGTTCCTGATCGGCTGCAGCTTCTCCTTTGAAGAAGCACTTTTGCAGGCAGGGATTGATGTACGTCATATCTCTATGGGATGCAATGTTCCGATGTACAAGACAAATATTGAATGTGAAAAAGCCGGCGTATTCCAGGGCCCGATGGTATGCAGTATGCGTCCGATGACACCGGAAGATGCAAAGAAGGCAGCAGAGATCACAGGCCGTTATCCGAATGTCCATGGCGCTCCGATCCACATGGGCGATCCGTCTGTGATCGGTATCGCAGATGTGAATAAGCCGGATTATGGAGATGCTGTAGAAATCCGCGAGGGTGAGATCCCGGTATTCTGGGCGTGCGGCGTGACTCCGCAGGCAGCTGTTGAGCGTGTGAAACCGCCGCTTGTAATTACACATGCTCCGGGCCATATGTTTATTACAAATGTGAAGAATACTGAGTTAAATGATTATCTGGAAACAAAGAGAAATTCTTCCAATTCTTCTATATTAATGATATAATCGTTCTGATATGAAATTGTTTTCATAAGCGTGCAGACCACATGGAAATCCGGGGGGAAATACTTCGATGGTCAATGCACATATGGTCGAAATGGAGGAAAGCAAAATGACAGAAAGACAGCAGTTAATCGTCAAAAATGTAGACGCTTACAAGCAGTTGGTCGCTGAAGCCGAGAGATGGATCTGGGCACATCCGCAGACAGGTTTTACTGAGTGGGAAGCACATGCATACCTGGCAGAGAAGTTTCAGGAGATGGGCTATGAACTGACAATGGCTGGCAATATTCCTGGATTCTATACGGACGTGGAAACCGGAAAGCCGGGTCCGAAACTCTGTATTATGGGTGAACTGGACGCACTCGATATCGCAGGTCATCCGGAATCTGTAAATGGTATGACCCATTGCTGCGGTCACCATGCACAGTGCGCAGCGATGCTCGGTATTGCAGGAGCTTTAAAGGAGCCGGGTGCTCTGGATGGACTTTGTGGTACGATCCGTCTGATGATTGTTCCGGCAGAGGAGATGATCCAGTTAGAGTTCCGTGAGAACCTTCGCAAAGAAGGTGTGATCAGCTACATGGGCGGTAAAGTGGAATTTATGCACCGTGGATTCTTCGATGACATTGACATTGCTATGATGGTACATGGTACAGCAGCAGGTGAGGGTGAGCCGTATGATTTTAGATGTGGTATCGGAAACAACGGCTGTATGGCGAAGACTATCCGCTTCAAGGGAAAATCCGCACATGCAGGAGGAGCTCCGCATCTTGGTGTAAACGCACAGTACGCAGCAATGCTCGGCCTTCAGGCATGTAACGATCTGCGTGAGACATTGCAGGAAAAAGACACCG
>JAZOVL010000334.1:0-1920 GCA_045658685.1 Pilosibacter sp. | reverse complement strand
ATTTCAAAGGCGAGAGCGGCAAAGAGCCAAACTGCTGGGTAGCGATGGATGTAGATCAGCCGAAATTTGTTGAGATGATCAAAAACATGTGCAAGCATTACGCTGAGATGTAATATTTACAAGAAATATTTGGCCGGGGTTTCTATGGGAAGCCTCGGCTTTTTCTGTACAAATAGCCTCGGTTTTGGTATGATGGAAGTATTAGGTACGGGAAAAGCAAACTGGGGTTTGCAACGATTAAAGTTGTATGGGAGGAATGGTTATGTTGAAGTTGATTCCGGCGGTAAAGCAACTGGAATTACATGAAGGGGCATGGAATAGTTCTTTCGTTACCTTAAAAAAGGCTGAGCTTGATAAGCGTCTTATAGGAGCATTGGCTGATATTGAAAATACAGAAGATGGCATTCCATTAGAGATTTGTATCAGTGAAGAAGGCGGAGAGGAGTACAGACTGCAGATCGATGAGAACGGCATCAAGATTACATCCGGCAGTGAGGCAGGAGCTTTCTGGGCGATCCAGACATTAAAGCAGATCATTTCCAACGGTCAGGTTCCGTATTTGGAGATTTGTGATAAACCGGATTTCGAGTATCGTGGATTTTACCATGACATCACCCGCGGTAAGATCCCGACCGTGGAGACGATGAAACAGCTCATTGACCAGATGGCTTACTACAAACTGAACTCTCTCCAGCTGTATGTGGAGCATGTGTATGAGTTTGAAGAGTGCAAAGATCTGTTCGAGACATGCGGATATTATACAAAAGCGGAGATGCAGGAACTGGATGAGTATTGTAAGGATCGTTTTATCGATTTTATCCCGTCTCTGTCAACCTTCGGTCATTTATGTGAATTGCTGGAACTGGATCAGTACAAACACCTGCGTGCATTAAAGGATTTCGAGATTTCCGAAAATCGCTGGCATGAGAGAATGGCGCATCATACACTGGATCCGCGCCTTCCGGAAAGTGAAGCTCTTGTTAAGAGCCTGATCGATCAGTATGTCCCGGCGTTTACATCGGAGACATTCAATATTTGCTGCGATGAAACCTTTGATCTGCAGTTGATGGATCCTGAACTGGATGCAGGAAAACTGTATGTGGATTTTACAAAGAAGATCATTGAACACGTACAGTCCAAAGGCAAGAAAGTCATGATGTGGGCCGATGTGCTGTTAGAGTACCCGGAGTGCATCCATGAGATTCCGGAAGATATTTTATTCCTGAACTGGGACTATGAAGTGGATACTCCGGAAGAGAAGATCCGCAAATTCAGTGAGCTTGGCAGAAAGCAGATTGTATGTCCGGGAACGACTTCCTGGAGCCGGTTCTGCGAAGAGGTGGCTGTAGAAGAGCAGAATATTACAAGACTGGCAGATTTTGCCCATAAATATGGAGCTGTTGGTATCCTTAATACAAACTGGGGCGACTGGGGCAATCCGGCCAGCCTGGAGATGGCGATGTATGGCATGGTTCTTGGTGCTGCAAAGTCATGGGCAGTGGAGACTGCTTTGGATGAAGCATTCTACAGTGCTGTGAACCATCTGCTCTATGGTGCGGAAAATGCGATCCAGCTCCTTTCTGAGGTCAGTGCAGCCCATGCACAGATCAGATGGCTTCCGTTTACAAGAACTTATCTGGAAGGCCGATATGAAAAGGAAATTCCGCCAACCTATATTCATTTCAAATTTACGGAAGAGAACCTGAAGAATATTCAAAAGGCGTATGTGACATGTAAGGATCTGTTATCCGAAGCGCACTGGACATATGAAGAAGCACGTGAGGAAATGCTCCTGAGTTTAGAAGGTGTATGTATGATGGCGGAATTTGCTGCCAAGATGAAGGGTTTTGAAGTTGATCATATGATCGATACCAACGAATGGATCAAAAAATACAGTGCAAAATGGGAAGCAAAGAACAA
>JAZOVL010000333.1:0-7929 GCA_045658685.1 Pilosibacter sp. | reverse complement strand
GAATCTTGCGAAAGAAGATTTCGAATGTAGATGGAAATTTACTGAGCAGGATTTAGAAGCGATTACAAAAGAACGAGAGAAGAATTACGGAGTTGTTTCAGTGGCATTCTGCGAAGATTATGTGAAATCCTGGATGAAGCGGAATGTGAAAATGACAGGGAATTAACGAGATAAGAACATGAAATGTGAACATTGTGGCGGAAATCTTTCGTTAGAAGATCTGAATTGTCCATATTGTGGAGCAATCAATAAACATGCACAACAGCATATTCATGATATGAAGCGCTTTCAATATGAGTTTCAGGATACGAAGAAGGAAGTTTATGCAGCAACTCAAAAATACACGGGGATTACGGTTCGGGCGTTGGTCATTGCTGTTTTGCTGATCCTTTCTATCGGTCTTGCGGTCATTGGTTCGGAGAGTTATTCCATACGCAGATATATAATGGAAAAACGAGCGGAGCGAAATTATACGCAGTATTCTGCAATTATGGATGAATATCTGGAAAACGAAGACTATATTGCATTTTATGCATTTGTGGAAGCAAATGTTATTAATGGTTATGATACACCATATGAAAAATATGTTCCAGTTATCCGTGTGAGCAGCCAATATATGTATCTTTATGAGTATATTATGGGAACGTATACGAAAATGCGTCAGAGTCAAGATAAAGAGACTATCGAGCGTCAAGTTGGGTATTTGTCGGAACAATTAAATTATTTTTATAATGTGTTGGATATGGAGAATTACGAATACATTAATGGTGGTGATTCTCCGCAAAACAAGGCTGCGATCGCGCAAATGGAAAGCAATGCAAATGTGTTGCTTCAGACGTATTGTGGATTGACGAGTGAAGAAGTGGCTGGTCTGCAAGAAATGTCGGAAGCTAAGAGAATGGTACTGTTGGAGGAGCGGATTGTTTATGCGGAATAAAATGAGAAGAGCAGGTCAAAACATTACGATTTTGGTCATGAATGTGATAATTATCGCATTATGTATCGTTCTTGTATTTTGTGGCAGCTTTGCAGTGATAGGACTTCAAGACGCATTTTCTGTAACATATTCAGAAAATAATATGTATTATCGTTTGGATGATGGAAACTTTTATCAAATGGTAGAAGGGTACTATACGAACTTACATGAAGGTCATGAAGGAAGCGCTGAAATGCAAGAGTATTACGGTGTGGCAAAATTCTACGAGGCTGCATCAATGTATAGAGCGTTTCAGGAGACTGGTGATATCGTGCGGGCGGAAAAGGAACTGAAAAAAATGGAACTTGCCAGGAGTGAGATGGGTGAGTGGACAATGATAGAGTCTGAGATTCTGGAACAGTTGGATATCAGATAGAAGAAGAGAACAGGTAGTTCTGACGGAAAATCGAACTGCCTGTTCTTTATTTCTTAGTTAATATGAAATCTTCTCTTTAGTTCCATCCTTGCTCTTCGGTCACCGATGATCATGGTTCCGAGAAAGAGGGAAAGGGAGGCAGCCATCGGAAGAAAGGCCAAATATTCATTTCGCTCGAGACCTGCGATGTAGAGAATGATTGGTATCAGGCTGGTGAGCACCATGGCGATCTGCCACATGATGTAGCTTTGCCAGTTTCTGCGGTTGTAGATCATTAAGCCTAAGATGGTGGCGTCCATGATCAGGATTCCGGCCGGGAAGACATAGTCCACGGACCAGCCACGGTAGCCGGTCGCCAGGTCAATCAGGATGGCGGACAGGACTGCAATCAGGGACAGGATGACAACTTTGCTCTTGTAACCGGTTTTTCCAAGGATTGCGTAGTGGAGTACGACGTAGCAATACAAGAGTGCCAGTCCGGTGATCACGCTCCACCAGATTTCTGTTTCATCAAACCAGTTGATCACAAAGAGTGCGGATTGAAGCAATATCGCGCAGAACAGATAGATCCGGCTGAAAAAGGTCAGTTTTCGCTGGCTTAAGAGTACATCCGGATACATATTTTCCAGTGCTTCATTCTGCTCTAAGATAGAATGGCAGAGAGGGCAGCACTCGGTCTCGTCTAATATTTCAATATTGCAATTTTTACATTTAGCCATAGTGTACCCCGTTACTTTCTATTTCAACATGGAGTCCATCCTGTGCCAGACGGCGGAAAAATCCACGCTGGACGGAAGGATCTATCAAATCATAACTGAAACTAAATACCAGAGTACCGTTGTAGGTGCAGACAGTTCCTTTGAGATGCTGACCTTTGGATAAGGCAAGAAACGCATGGAACTGTTCGATATACTGTTTGTAAGGCTCATCGATCTGGATCACACCTACATTGGTGATCGTCGTGGTATTGGCAAGCGCTGACTGGGAATATACATGGCGCATGGCCAGATTTTTCAGTGGCAGCGGAACAATCTTTAGGTACCAGCGTTTCTGGTTGGAAACATTGTAGGAGAAGATTTCTTCTAAATGTTCGCTGGTCATCTGACTGCGCAGACTTTCCCTGACGAGTTGTGAAAGCTCCTCGAAGGTATAGGATTCCTTTGTAGGATGAAACTCTGCGGAGGTCATAACAAAGAAGTTCTTTGTTGTGATGGAATTGAAATATGGGCGCAGATTGACCGGAACTGCAACACGGATCGGTCTGTCGGACGGCATACCGTGCAGGTACTCGTTGTAAACACTCCAGATAAATGCGGAAACCAGGTATTCGTTGATGCTGACCCCGTACTGTTTGCAGACAGTCTTCAATTCTGCAAGCGGAATATATCCGTGCATCACACCGAATTCACCATTGTGGAAATGTTCTCCTTTGATCAAATAAGCTCGCTGGGTTTTGTAACGCTTTGGAGCATTTTTCTTATAATGCTTCATAAAACTGTCTTCGCGGTTTAAGGTAGTACCAGAACTCAGGGAATCTCCCGTCTGCGCGATGATCTCCGGATAGCGGAGGCGCAGGTATTGGTAAGTTAACTCGCGAATAAAGTTAAAACCGCCCATACCATCAGTCAGAACATGGAATACTTCCAGATTAATACGGTATTTGTAGTAGGATACGCGGAACAGATAACTATTGTTTCTGTTTGGACGAATAAAGCGACAAGGGAATTTCTTTTCTTCTTTGACTCTTGGTGCAGGTTTTCCGTTTTCTTCAAAATAGTACCAGAAAAATCCATGTCTCAGACGAAGGTTAAAACCGTCGAATCTTGGCAGCACAATATCCAGAGCTTGTTGGAGAAGCTCCGGATCGACCATCTCTGTCAATGTTACGCTGATTCGGTAGGTGTTGCTCATGCGTTCGCCAGCGATAACAGGAAAGAGATGAGCAGTATTGTCCAGTTTGTCCCAACGGATGTCTTTCTGGACTTTTTTATGGAAAAAGGTGCTCTTTTCCTGAGCTGCCTGTTCTTCGGTCAGAATCGTTTTTCTTCTCATTCGGTCTCCTTCTTCGAGTGATATGTCTGAATTTATTGTAACATAATCTGTATAGGATTGGCAAATAAAATTGGGAGATTTAAAAGTCGGGAAACATTGCAATTTAATGCAGGAATCGGTATAATGAAATGAGGCAATGATCGACTGATGCGAGGTTTTATTATGCAAAAGAAGAATACAAAGAATGCTGAAAATATGTTTTTCGTGATCATGAGTCTGGCATGGCCGACGATGCTGGAGCAGTTGATGCAGACGGCCGTCCAGTATATCGACACGGCGATGGTTGGAACACTTGGAACCCAGGCGACAGCGGCGGTTGGAGCAACCACTACGGTGAACTGGCTGATCAACAGCTCGATCTCGGCACTGAGCATCGGATTCCTGGCATATATCGCCAAATCTCTCGGCGCTGGAGACCGTGATCTGGCGAGGCGTGCGGTCGGACAGGCGGTTATGATCGTGCTGGCTGTCGGTTCTGTTTTTACAGTGGCAACACTCTCCCTCAGTGGAGTGATTCCGGTCTGGATGCAGGTAAAAGAGGGAATCCGTGAAACAGCTTCCACTTATTTCTTTATTTTATATACCCCCATGTTGCTGCGTACAGCGACGATCATTTTTGGAACAGTTTTACGTGCGGCGGGAGATACGAAGACTCCGATGAAGGTCGGCGTGGTGGTGAATCTTACCAATGTGTTACTGAATTTCTTGCTGATTTATCCGACCAGACCAGTGTTCGGCGGTGCATTTTTCATGCCGGGCGCAGGGATGGGAGTCATCGGCGCAGCAACGGCCAGTGCCATTGCATTTGCGGTTGGTGGTATCATGATCACGGTTGTACTTTGGAAGCACCCGGATATTTCTCCAAAGGGGCAGAGAATGACTCCGGATATGCAGATTTTGCGGCCGTGCCTGAAAGTTGCATTTCCGAATATGCTTCAACGCTTCGGAACCTCTTTGGGCTATGTAGCATTTGCGTCTATGATCAATTCTCTTGGTGAGGTGGCGACAGCAGCTCATACCATTGCCAATACGGTTGAGTCTGCATTTTACATTCCGGGTTACGGTATGCAGACAGCGGCGGCGACGTTGGCAGGAAATGCTTATGGAGCAGATGATGCAGACCGCATGAAGCGCCTGGCGAAAATGTTTATTCCAATCGAAATCGGATTGATGATCTTTTCAGGCGGAGCATTGTTTGTTTCGGCTCCGATGCTGGTGCAGATCTTCTCTTCCAGTGAGGAAGTTATTGTACTTGGAACGAAAGTTCTTCGAATGGTGGCGCTTTCCGAACCGTTCTACGGCTTCTCTATCATTATAGAGGGAATGATGCAGGGAGTTGGACGAACCAGACAGCCGTTCGTGTTTAATATTGTGGGAATGTGGCTGATCCGCATTGTTGGAACATTCATTTGCACACAGATGCTCGGATTTGGACTGGTATCCGCCTGGGCATGTATGATTGCTCACAATATGTTCCTGTTTGTAATGTTCTTAAACTGTTATATGCGCGGAACGTGGAATCCGCTGCATAAGAAGAGTGGAGGTTTTTCAATATGAAGCGTGGTATTACAAGAAGAGAACGTGAAGTGACTGATATGAATGCAATTCTGGCGATTCTGGATAAGAGCCAGATTGTACATATTGCGATGATTGACGGCGATGAGCCGTATCTGGTCCCGATGAATTATGGTTATACAATGGAAGATGGAAAGCTGACATTGTATGTGCATGGTGCGACAGAAGGACGAAAATTAGATGTTTTGAGAGCGAATCCAAAGGTTTTTATTGAGATGGACTGCGATATTATGCCAATTGAGGGCAAGCTCGCCTGCCAGTACGGAACCACTTATTCTTCGATTATGGGAAGCGGAACGGCAGTGATCGTGGAAGATCCGGAAGAGAAGATGAGGGGCCTTTCTATTTTAATGAAGACACAGACTGGAAAAGATTTTGAGTTCAATGAGCGACTGGTGTCGATCGTCAGTGTGATTCGAATTGATGTGGCGGATTATACAGCGAAGGCACGTCCAATTCCGCCGGGATTGGTGAAATAAGGAGGTAGTTATGGGGAAATATGGAAAATGGATCGCAGCCGGTCTGGGAGTCGGTGTGGCAGCTATGGGCGCGGTGCTTACTGCACGTGCGTTCATGTTTAAGCCGAAAGACAATTACAAAGGGTCCGGAAAGAAGATTGATCTGGATAAGGAAAAGATTATAAGTAATATGCAGGAAATGATTCGCTGTAAGACAATTTCTTACACGGATCCGGAGCTGATCATTGAGTCTGAGTTTGAAAAATTCCGAAATCTGCTTCCGAAATTGTATCCTAATATTCACGACAACTGTTCCCGTCAGTTCATTGGAAAGAGCGGTATCCTGTATCGCTGGATGGGAAAAGAAGAAGGGGATCCGGTGGTTCTGATGTCCCACTATGACGTGGTTCCAGTGGAAGAAGACCAGTGGGAGAAGCCGGCGTTTGAGGCGATTCTTGAAAATGGTGAGCTTTGGGGCCGCGGAACGCTTGATACTAAAGGAACACTTTGCGGTATCATGGAAGCGGCAGAAAAATTGATCGGAGAAGGGTTTACTCCGAATCATGATATTTATTTTGCATTCTGTGGTGACGAGGAAGTGAACGGCGAATCCTGTCCGGAGATCGTAAAATGGTTTGAAGAACACGGAATCCATATTGCGATGGTGGTCGACGAGGGTGGAGCTGTGGTGGACAACGTGTTCCCTGGTGTAAAGGGTGAATGTGCCCTGATCGGAACAGCAGAAAAAGGTTTGATGAACGTGGAATTTAAGGCGAAGAGCAATGGCGGCCATTCCTCAACACCTCCGGTTCATACGATTGTGGGTGAGTTGTCTCAGGCGGTTGTGAATGTAGAGAAGAAACCGTTCAAGCGTCATCTGACGAAACCGGTAAAAGAGATGCTGGATACTCTGGGCAGACATTCCAGCTTCGGATATAAGATTTTATTTGCCAACATGTGGCTGTTTGAAGGTTTGTTTGATCGGGTTTGCAGGATGTCCGGCGGTGAGCTGAATGCCATGATCCGCACGACTTGTGCAGTGACTAAGATGGAAGGAAGCAAGGCTTACAATGTGATCCCGCCGACTGCATCTGTTGGAATGAATCTTCGTCTGATGAATGGAGATACTGTGGAAACTGCGAAAGAATATCTGGAAAGTGTTGTAAACAATCCGAATATCGAGGTTTCTGTTGTAAATGGAATGAACCCGTCTCCGGATTCCGATACTTCCTGTAAGGAATGGTCCCTGCTTTGCCAATCCGTTGCTGATACCTGGGAAGGTGCAATCGTTTCTCCATATCTGATGATGGCCTGCAGTGATTCCAGACATTATTCCAGAATTACCGACCGTGTATACAAATTCTCGGCAATGAAACTTTCCAAGGAAGAACGTGGTATGATCCACGGAAACAATGAGCGTGTTCCGGTGGATACTCTGGTAAAATGCGTGGAGTTTTATGTACGTTTGATGACAAGCGGAATCTAAATAATAAGAGCGGGGCCTTGTGTGCACGAGGCCCCGTTTTGGAGGATAAAATATGTTTGCATTACTTATGAGGATCGCCAGCAGTACAGCGATCACGCTGATCATGCGATTCAGCGATAAAAAGACATCCAATAACATGGCAATGTTCATGGCTAACTATGCGGTTTGTTCTTGTCTTTCCTATTACTATATGACTGGGGCAGGAACACAGGTGTTTCAAAATGCAGAGGGTATCGGTTTTACCATTGGAATCGGTCTGATCAGCGGTATCTGGTATTTGGCGGCATTTTTATTTATGCAGTGGAACATGCGCGAAAACGGCGTGGTACTGAGCAGTACCTTCAATCGTCTGGGCGTTTTAGTACCGACCATCATGGCGATGGTGGTGTTTAAAGAATCTCCGAAGATGATCCAGATCATCGGTATCGTGATCGCTCTTGTTGCGATTGTCCTGATGCAGTTTGAAAAAGGCGGAGATCAGGGGGGAAACAAGAAAATCTGGCTGGTGGTTATGCTCCTTTCCAGTGGTTTCTGTGATTCCCTTACCAATGTTTATGACAAACTTGGAAATCCGATCCTGAAGGATAATTATTTACTATACACATTCTTTGTTGCGCTGATCTGTGCCGTGATCCTGACCATCCGCGAGCGAAACAAGATCAGCAAATGGGATCTGATCTTTGGTTTCATCATCGGTGTTCCGAACTACTATTCTTCCAGATTTATGTTCGAGGCACTGAAGACGGTTCCGGCTGTGATTGCGTATCCGGTATCCAGCGTTGGTACGATCCTTGCAATCTGCGTCGGAAGTGTGATTCTCTTTAAGGAGAAAGTAAGCAATCAGAAGAAATTTGCACTGATTCTGGTAATGGCGGCGATGGCGTTGTTGAATATGTAAATGGATATTTAGTTGAGTCAACTTGGTAATAAAGAGTCCCAGGCTGGCAGGAATTTTCAAGCGGACACGCTTTCGCTCAGAGAATTTACGTAACGGTACTAAGGTGCT
>JAZOVL010000332.1:0-4606 GCA_045658685.1 Pilosibacter sp. | reverse complement strand
TGTTCCAAAAATCTCTTCTCCATCTGTAAGGCCTTCGCCTTTTGCAGCCAGTGCATAACGGTTGAAGCTGTCTAATACATCACGGTAGCGATACTGGTCATCTCTTGTAAGGAGACCGGCTTTTTTCTTGCCCTCATATTCCGCCTGGATCTCATCGCTTACAGTTGCAAACAGGTCAAGCGGCTCCTGTCCATTCTCCTCTGCAAGGCGTGCTTTGAACTCTTTTAATTTTGCAAACAGCATTTCCAGATAATTTTCCATCTTTCCTGCTTTTGCAAATTCCACGTTGAGCTTTGCAAGAAGCAGACCGATAACAGAAAGCTTCTCGTCAAACGGTGCTCTCGCTGCCTGCTCCATAAGTTCTTCGTCGCGGTTTCCTTTGAGCACTTCGTCAATCTGGTACTGGGACTGATATTTGTAGTACAGCTCCAGATAGTTCGCAAAGTCTTTGGAGATCTTTGCATGCTGAATGTACTGTTTTACTACGTCTCTGTCACACGGAAGTCCAACTTTTTCATATACTTCCAGGAATCTGGACAGATCTTCCCATCCTCGCGGAGTTGCGAAGATTTTACCATCTACGGTTGTTTCCACCTGATAGAAATAATGCGGTTTCGCTGTCAGATAAGAGATGATCGCCGGATGAATCTCTGCCAGTTTTGCATATTCTTTCCAAACGGAAAAATCAGCTTCTACATCGATCTTCTTTACACGGTCCAGGGTCGCGATATCGAAATCTCTTACGGATTTGTTGTACTCCGGCGGATTTCCTGCTGCTGCAATGATCCAGCCATCCGGGATCTTATGGTTACCAAATGTTTTATACTGTAAGAACTGAAGCATCGCCGGTGCCAGTGTCTCAGACACACAGTTGATCTCGTCGATAAAGAGGATACCTTCTCTCAGTCCTGTCGCTTCCATCTTGTCATAGATAGCTGCTACAATCTCACTCATTGTATACTCTGTGACATGCTTCTCTTCGCCACCGTAATTCTTCTGAGAAATAAACGGAAGACCGATGGCACTCTGACGAGTGTGGTGGGTGATTGTATAAGATACCAGACCGATCTGGCATTCTCTTGCCACCTGCTCCATAATCTGTGTTTTACCGATACCTGGCGGTCCCATTAACAGGACCGGTCTCTGTCTCATAGACGGAATCTCATATTCACCATGACTGTCCTTTGTAAGATACGCTTTGATCGTATTTTTTATCTCATCTTTCGCTCTCTTAATATTCATTCTTATTCCCTCTTTGCTCTTACCACTTTGTTTCTTTCACTTCTTCACCGATCTCCTCCGGTGAAAGAATGATCTTGATCGCCCACGGCGGAACATCCAGATCATTGTAATTTTCCTGCATAAACACAAATGCCACATCGTAGATCGGCATCTTCACCGGGAAAATTCCGTAACCGTCGGTAAAGTAGATCAGACCTTTTAAATTTTTAAACTTCTGCGCCTTGACCATGCGATCCACATGAACAAACGCCGGCCTAAAGTCCGTTCCACCATAACCATGAAGCTCCAGATTGTCCATGTATCTGCGCAGATCTTCGTCTTTTTCGATCAACACATCTTCCTGGACCTGATCATCACACTGGATGATGTGAATATTTACTTTTTTGAAGAAACTTTCCGACTGGGAAAGTACGGAATACGTCTCTTCCAGGAACTTCTTCACCAGATCGCCGGAACAGGACATGGACGTATCAATCACGATAACGAAGTCCTCAATCCTTCGTATCTCCTTAGTCTCCATCGGTTCGATCAGCGGCATATTTCCGTACAGCTCCATTCCGTAGTGGTAGAATACATAATCAAACGCATCCGGATCCACCTGAACCGTTTCTTTTAATACAGAGAATTTTCTTAAAAACTCTTTATAGTTATAGCGTTCTCGGTTTTCCACCGCCAGCTGGCTCATCAGGTCTTTATCATCGTCCGATGCCTCGTTGGCAAAGGCCTCCATCTCCACCTGCATCTTCTCACGCTTGTCGTCCCAGTCCTCTTTTTTGTTACGGACCTGGTTCGGCTGCGGCGGTTTCTCGTCTTTTCCCCACTTACAGTGGTCATCGCGGAAGAATTCGGCCGAGAAGCGACGATATTCTTCTTCTGTCAGATTCAGTTCCTGCAATGCCTTGTATACGCTCTCTGCGTTAAATACAGAGATTTTCTTTTCCAATCGTCCATACAGATCTCTTCTTGTGGAAGAGAGCGGTAAATGAACACATAAACGATACAGGCTGTCGATGATCGACTCCACAGCAATATCACAGGCCAGGTTCCAGTAATCCGCTGCCCTCTTTTTGCGATTCCAGATATGGCAGAACAGACAGTGCAGAACTGCGTGCAGATACGTGCGGTTTACCAGAACTCGACTTTTTTTATACATGCGCGCCAGAGCAGCCGGCTCAAAATACAGACCGCTTCCATCAGTCGCGATTCCACGTACCGACAGGTCTGGAGCAAAATAAAGGGAACTTAATGCCACATCCAGAAACCGCATGGACAGATAGATTTCATTTCTGGCATTCCTTAAAATATCCAGACAGACGGAAATAAATTCCTCCTGGTCCACACGCTCATTGTAAATGGGGGATACATATCTCTCATGTTCCTGCATGGCTCCATTCCTCCTTCTATCAATCCTTTGAATCATTTACTGATTCATATCTAAAAATCAAATGCAAATTTTTTCTTCTTCGCCGGATATAATCTCCGTTTCAGATCCAGCAATACGCCGGAAGCTTCTGCCAGTTTTTTCCTGGAGGACTCCTCGATCAGGCGTTCCATATCTGCCTCAGACAGACACCATACATCATCCACCTTCGCCTCACCATAATTACCTGCCACCCAGCGGAAATACTCGCCGTTGTTCATATGGCTCAGCAATACTTCGCAAAGATGTTCCTTCAGGTACGCTTCGTACGCTTCCTTTGCAGATGCGGTCACTCCATGCGGGAACATCAGACGATTGATCGCTGTTTCCGATGCATTCGCCACTGTTTCTTCGATGACTTCATGGAAGAATACTTTATCATATTTATCATACTGGATTTTCTTGTCAATGATGCAATAGCGGTATTTCTGACCGGTTCCGTGAATACTGAAACTCAAGTTTCTCGCCGGAGAGTTCTCGATGGATTCATCGTAAAACTCCGGAAATACGACGCGGGCAATCTCTTTCTCTCCGCCCTGTCCGTCCGGTACAATACAATGTACGATAAGGCGGTCAATGATTTCTGTTACAAAATCACGGATCGCAGATTTTTCATCTGCTCCCATATGAATATACAGTTCCCGGATTCCTCTGCATCCATTGAATATGCCGCCGCCAATCTCTCTGGTCTCCGCATAAAAATGCAGGGTACGCAGCTTTTCACAGTTGTAAAAGCCATAGCGTCCGATTCTGCGCAGGGTCTTCGGAAGATATACTTCCCTGATATCCAGTCTTGCAAGCGCGCGGTCCTCTAACTCCGTTACCGGAAGTCCGCCGAGTGTATCCGGAACGACACAGACTGCACCCGGATCCAATGCTCTGATGATGGCAGCTCCGCCATTTTTTTCTACAAATTCAAATCCATTTTCTATCATAATTATTTACCTGATCACATGCAAAAATAGCAGGAACCGGCCTTTTTATCAAAAACCTGTCCCTGCTGTTTATTTTAACTGATTATGCGTTTTTAGTCAATTTCCTCATCGCACTGAAACGATAGTAATAAATAACAAATGCTATGGATGTCACACTCCAGCTCAGCGGATAGCTGAACAGTGTTGTGTAAAGTTCCGGACGGATCGCACCTGCAGTAAAAATCCAGATTACGCGGAGAATACATGTGCCAACACAGATAATCAGCATAGGAATCAATGCATCACCGATACCGCGCAGGGTACTCGGGAATACATTTACACAGGCATAGCAGAACCAGAACGGTGCCTGGAATTTAATGATCGCCATGCTGTCCGCCAGTACCATCGGATCATCCGTAAACAAGGCACTGATCGTAATGCCGAACGTATATACTGCCGCTGCCAGAATCGCAGTGGCGGTCAAAGACATTCCAAGACCCACATAGGTTCCTTTTTTCAATCGGTCGATCTTTCCTGCTCCAAAGTTCTGACCTGCAAATGTCGTAATAGAAATACTCAGAGCATCCATCGTCATCCAGAAAATACCATCGATCTTTCCAAATACTGCCCATGCAGCGATCGTATCTGTTCCGAATCCATTGATATTTGCCTGGATCACAATATTGGACACCGAATACATCACCGACTGCATACCTGCCGGAAGTCCGATCTGAATAATCTTTTTTAAGATCATCTTGTCCATTTTGAGTGCTTTGATCTCGAAGCGATAAGATTCCTTTGAGCGCATCAGTGTGATCAAAACCAGCGTTGCTGCCATTGCTTGAGAAAGGATTGTCGCAAGAGCTGCTCCTGCCACTTCCATTTTTAAGATCACAACAAACAAAATATCCAGCACAATATTTGTCAAACACGCGCAGATCAGGAAAAACAGCGGACGTTTCGAATCGCCGACTGCACGTAGGATTGCTGCACCCATATTGTAGAGCAAGTTTCCGATCACACCCATGAA
>JAZOVL010000331.1:0-6055 GCA_045658685.1 Pilosibacter sp. | reverse complement strand
TGTTTTTAGTGGTACTTGTATTTCAGGGATTACTGTTCCTGGCACTCCCGATCTTATTGATCGTGGGTATCATTTCGCTGTTCGTCCTGCATGATTAAATGAAAATTTTATATAAAAGAAGAAAGAGGTAACGTGTATGTATCAGATCAGAAATTTTTTTAACAATGATGATGTGAAAGTAATTGATTCTTTAGGTGCCTTTTCTGTAATCGAGTACCAGAAAGATTTGAGTGTAATGCCTGAGACGGCAATGCAGGCGTATTTTGCCAGCCAGATGAATGTACGTAAACGCCAGGTGGTTTGTGATGTCTCAGCTTCCAACGTGACTGTACAGGCAGGTGCTATGCAGTGGATGGTTGGCGATGTGAGAGCGACCACCGGTCTGAAGGGTGTGGGAGATCTGTTCGGAAAAGCAATGCGCGGTTCTGTGACAGGTGAATCTGCAATCAAACCGGAATATACAGGAAACGGTACACTGGTTCTGGAACCGACATACAAACATATTTTACTGGTAGATTTAAAAGACTGGAACGGTTCCATTGTCCTGGATGACGGTCTGTTCCTGGCGTGCGAATCCACTCTGAAACATAAGGCAGTTATGAGATCCAATGTTTCTTCCGCAGTACTTGGAAATGAAGGTTTGTTTAACCTGGGAATTCAGGGTCAGGGAGTTGTCTGCCTGGAGTCTCCGTGTCCGAGAGAGGAGCTTGTGGAAATCTGGCTGGACAATGATGTGCTGAAAGTGGACGGAAACTTTGCGATCGCATGGAGCGGAAGTCTGGATTTCACGGTTGAGCGTTCTGGCAAATCTCTGATTGGCTCTGCAGCCTCCGGAGAGGGACTTGTAAACGTATACCGCGGTACCGGTAAAGTACTTCTTGCACCGGTTCGCTAGTGTCTGGTTCAATAAAATATAGAGATTTTGAGGCGGTCGTCGAAAGATGGCTGCCTTTTTTCATGCTCTGCGTGGGGCAGATTTCGGCTTTTAAATTGAACGAAAAAATGCTATACTAGACATATCATAAGATAATAGGAGAACTATGCCCATGAAGAAAATGATTTCTTGGAATGTCAACGGTATTCGAGCATGTTTAGATAAAGGATTTTTAGATTATGCGAAGGTTGTGGATGCAGATATTTTCTGTATTCAGGAGAGTAAAATGCAGGAAGGTCAGGCTGTGATCGACCTTCCGGGCTATTATCAGTATTGGAATTACGCGGAGAAGAAAGGTTACTCCGGTGTTGCGATGTTCACAAAAGAAGAACCGATCTACGTTGCTTATGGCCTCGGAATTGAAGAACATGATCATGAAGGCCGTGTGATCACAGCAGAATTTACTGATTATTATGTGATCACTTGTTACACACCGAATTCTCAGGATGGATTAAAACGACTGGATTACAGAATGACCTGGGAAGATGCGTTCCGCACATATTTGAAGAAGTTAGAAGAAAAGAAACCGGTGATTTTCTGTGGAGACCTGAACGTGGCTCACAAGGAAATCGACTTGAAGAACCCGAAGACTAATCGCAAGAACGCCGGTTTTACGGATGAAGAGCGCGGCAAATTTACAGAGCTTTTGGAAGCCGGATTTATCGATACTTATCGTTATTTCTATCCGGATAAAGAAGGAATCTACTCTTGGTGGAGCTATCGATTCTCTGCAAGAGCAAAGAATGCAGGCTGGCGTATTGATTACTTCTGTGTATCCGAGGCATTGAAGGGCAGACTGGTAAGTGCAGATATTCACACGGACATTTTGGGCAGTGATCATTGTCCGGTTGAGCTTGTAATCGAGTAAAACAAGAAAGGTTAACATAACATGAATTTAGTTACGGCAGAACATTTGACGAAATCCTATACCGAGCGCCTGATCTTTGACGATACAGATTTTTCCATCAACGAAGGAGATAAAATCGGTCTCATCGGTGTAAATGGTACAGGAAAGTCTACATTATTAAAATTAGTAGCCGGTCTGGAAGAACCGGATTCCGGAACCATCGTCCGCGGACGAAATCTGGCGATCCGTTATCTCTCTCAGAACCCGGTATTTGAAAAGGGCGAGACAGTTTTAGAGAGCATTATCCGTGAAAATGACGGCCATGACCATGTCTGGGATTTTGAAAGTCAGGCAAAGACCATGCTCAATAAATTGGGAATCACCAATCATTATGAGGTAGTAGACCACTTGTCCGGCGGTCAGAAAAAACGTGTGGCGTTGGCTTCTGTCCTGCTTTCTACTGCAGATCTGTTGATTTTGGACGAGCCGACCAACCATCTGGACAGTGAGATGGCAGAGTGGCTGGAAGATTATTTGAAACGGTTCCGCGGAGCACTTTTGATGATCACTCATGATCGATATTTCTTAGACAGCGTGACCAACTGTATCGTAGAACTGGATAATGGCAAGTTATATCGTTATCAGGCAAATTATGAAGGATTTCTGGAATTAAAGGCGGAACGCATGGACATGGAGCGTGCTTCCGAGAGAAAGCGCCAGTCCATTCTCCGTGTGGAGCTGGAGTGGGTTAAGCGTGGTGCAAGAGCGAGAACAACCAAGCAGAAAGGCCGTCTCCAGAGATATGAAGATTTGAAAAATCAGAAGGGACCGACAGAGGAACTGTCTGTAGAAATGGAGTCAGTTTCCAGCAGACTAGGTCGTACGACTGTGGAGCTTTCTGATATTTGTAAGGCTTACGGAGACAAAGTATTAATCAAAGACTATACGTATTTCTTCCTGAAAAATGACAGAATCGGATATATCGGACCGAACGGAAGCGGTAAATCCACACTGATGAAGATCATTGCTGGCTGGGAGAAGCCGGATTCTGGAACCATCGAGATTGGTCAGACGGTAAAAATGGGCTATTTCTCTCAGGAGAATGAGGATATGGACACCAGTCTGAAGGTCATTGATTATATCAAAAATGTGGCGGAATACGTAAAAACCAAGGACGGAAGTATCAGTGCATCCCAGATGTTGGAGCGTTTCTTATTCCCGCCATCCGTGCAGTACACAGTGATTGGAAAATTGTCCGGTGGTGAAAGACGAAGATTATATCTGCTTAAGATTCTGATGGATGCGCCGAATGTGCTGATTCTGGACGAGCCGACCAACGATTTGGATATTAAGACACTGATGATTCTGGAGGATTATCTCGACAGTTTCCAGGGTATTGTGATCACGGTTTCCCATGACCGTTATTTCCTGGATCGTGTGGTTCGTAGAATTTTTGCCTTCGAAGGTGATGGTGTGATTCGCCAGTATGAGGGTGGATTTACCGATTACCAGATAAAGAAGGAGGCCGAGATGGCTGCTCTGGGCGAATCAAGTGGCAGCGGAGTCGGTGCGAAAGGTGGAAAAACTGCAGGAAATACAGGTGTCAGCGCAGCGGAACCGGCAAAGAAAACGGAAAAACCGCGTGAGAAAAAGCTGAAATTCACTTACATGGAACAGCGCGAATGGGATACCATCGAAGATGATATGGCAGCGCTGGAAGAAAAAATCGCAGACCTGGACGGGCAGATCGCTGTGTCCGCAACCAACTACGGAAAACTCCGTGAACTGATGGCAGCGAAAGAAGAGACAGAGGCAGTATTGGAAGCAAAGATGGAACGCTGGATGTATTTAAATGATCTGGCAGAGAAAATCGCAGAGCAGAATAAATAGAAGAAACCGGGCTCACAATGCCGGAGATAGTAATGGGGGGAACATATTATGGCAAAGAGAACGAATATGATGTACCCGCTAGGTGTGACGGTCACAGAGAGCGGAGCCGAAATTTTGGTACAGGCGGAAGCGGAAAAAGTATCGCTTTTGCTGTTCAAGGCTGGAGAAAAAGAATGTTTCAAGCAGTTCGAGTTTTGTGCGGAAGAACGGATTGGCGATGTCTGGACCATGAGTCTTCCGGGGTATGATCTGAAAGGGCTGGAGTACGGATTTGTGGCTGATGGAGAATGGTTCGTAGATCCGTGTGCAAGGGCAGTGACCGGACGAAATGCCTGGGGAAGTGTTTCAGAGGAAACGGAGACCTGGCCGTTGGTTCGCGCCCGTGTGACAGACAGTTCATTTAACTGGGCTGGGGACAAAAAGCCCTCCATTCCATATTCTGACACGATTGTATATCGTTTCCACGTCCGCGGCCTGACGAAACATCCGTCTTCTCACGTGAGAAATAAGGGAACCTACGCAGGTGTTGTGGAAATGATTCCGTATTTTAAGAGCCTGGGTGTGACCAGTCTGGAATTAATGCCTGTGGCAGAGTTCGATGAGGTGATGAAGGAGCTGGCTCCGTCGGAGGTTCCGGGCGGCAAACCGAAATTAAAGCCTAACGGAAAACTGAATTATTGGGGATACGGACCTACATTCCCGTATGCGCCGAAGGCGGCGTACGGAACTGGATTTATGCCTGTGGAGACCGAGTTTAAGATCATGGTAAAAGAACTGCATGAGGCAGGACTGGAATGCATTCTGGAGATGTATTTTACCGGAGAAGAGACAATCCCACAAGTGTTAGATGTGCTGAGATACTGGACGGAAGAGTATCATGTGGATGGATTTAAACTTTCGGGTATCGTTCCGAACGAAGCAATTGCAGCCGATCCGTTCCTGAAAGATTTAAAATTATTTGCAGATGACTGGAGCGGAGTTTCCATCTCCAAAACAGTTCGCGGAAAACGTTTTGCAGAATACAATGATAAATTCCAGATGGACATGCGTCGGATTCTGAAGGGTGATCAGGGTATGGTTGAGCGTCTGATCGAATGGACATCGAAGAATCCAAAAGATCGTGCGATCATCAATTTTATGGCCAACACCAACGGATTTACGATGATGGATATGGTCACATATGATGAAAAACATAATGAAGCCAACGGAGAAGAAAACTGTGATGGTGCAGATTACAATGCTTCCTGGAACTGCGGAATCGAAGGTCCGACTGACGTAGAGAAAGTAAATAAACTGAGAAAGCAGCAGCTTTACAATGCATTTTTACTATTGCTCCTGAGTCAGGGAACACCACTGATCATGGCCGGTGACGAATTTGGAAATACACAGGGTGGAAACAACAACGCATATTGTCAGGACAACGAGATTAGCTGGCTGGATTGGAATCAGTTGGAGAAAAATTCTGATCTGTTCCAGGTGGTGAGAGAGTTCATCTGCTTCCGTAAGGAACATAAATTATTCCACATGGACCATGCGCCGAAGCATACAGACTACAAGTCTTTCGGTTGCCCAGATGTGTCCTATCACGGACAGAGTGCATGGAGACCGGACCTGGAGTATTTCAGAAAACAGTTGGGAATCATGTACTGGGGCGCGTATGCACAGAAGGAAGATGGTACTCCGGATCAGAATTTCTACGTTGCATATAATTTCCATTGGGGAACTCATAAACTTGGTCTTCCGAGACTTCCGAAAGGCTTGATCTGGAAGCCGCTTTACGACACATCCGGCGGCGGAGCAGTTGTGAGAGATCGAATCTATGCGCAGATTCCGCCATACACGGTAGTTGTATTAGTCGCTTTGGAAGAGACCGGATTCTGCAGTTACACCCTTCCCATCGGAGAGGTGACACTGGTTTGCGAAAAAGGTGACATCATAGAGCTCTGCTTTGGACGCAATGCACCGACCAAAATGATCGAAGCGGGATTTGTGGAGGAGAATCTTCCTATATTAGAGAAAGCATATAAACAGCTAAAAGAGTATTTCGTGGGAGAACGAAAAGAATTTGATCTTCCGCTGGAGCCGGTTGGAACTGATTTTCAGATGAAAGTCTGGGAAGCTCTGCAGACGATTCCGTATGGCGAGACAAGAAGCTATAAAGAAATCGCGGTTCAGATTGGAAATGAAAATGCCAGCCGTGCAGTGGGAATGGCGAATAACCGAAATCCGCTTCCAATCTTCATTCCGTGTCACAGAGTCGTGGGCGCAGATGGTGGTATCGTCGGATACGCGGGTGGTACCGATGTGAAGATGGCGCTGTTGGAGCTGGAGAAGAAATATTAGAAACGAGAAGAGGGGAAAACGATTTATGTCGATTTCCCCTC
>JAZOVL010000330.1:0-10039 GCA_045658685.1 Pilosibacter sp. | reverse complement strand
ATTTATCGATGGAAACAGTTCGTGCAATTTCTGTATTGGCAGAGGTAGATAAAATTGAGCAGTATGTAAATATACAACAACGAAATGGAAATGAGGAGGTAAATATGTGTCAAGCGTTAAAAGATATGGAAAAAGATGCCCAAAGGAAGGGGAGGTTGGAAGGAATGAAACGTGGTGAAAGAAAAGGCGTAAGAAAAGGCAAGGAGCTTGAACGAGAGAATGGTATTCGAAATCTGATTGAAGATAATGTGGAAGAAGGAATAGAAAAAGAAAGAATTCTTAGTAAACTGATTAATAGGTATCATTTGGATTATGCCTCTGCTGAAATGTATTATGTAAAATTTGCAACATAAGAAAAATCTCCTACCTGTATTTACTTGCAATCATCTCCTACATTCTGTATAATTTTAAGTAATATGCACTTATATAAACAGAATGTTTTTGCACAGTAAACATAGGAGAAAAACATGAGTGGAAAGAAATTAGCAAAAGATTTTACAAAGGGAAGCATTCCGAAGCAGATGTTCTGGTTCATGCTTCCGTTCATGGCATCCAACGGTCTGCAGGTCCTGTATAGTACCGTTGATATGGTCATCGTTGGTCGCTATGTTGGTACAGCCGGTATTTCCGCAGTTTCTCAGAGCAGCCTCATCCTGAACTTTGCGACGATGGTTTGTCTTGGATTTGCGAATGCGGGTCAGATCCTGGTTTCCCAGGCCCTCGGTGCCGGGAAGAGAAAAGAAGTCAATGACATTATCGGTACGCTGTTTACAGTAATTCTGGGAATGGGAATTATTTTCTCAGCGGTAGTTCTGCTGTTTCTGAAGGAAATCCAGACTATTATGAATATTCCTTTGGAATCCTTGGCATATTCCGCAGACTATATGATCATTTGTGGAGCCGGTCTGGTGTTTACAGCCGGATATAATATGGTGTCTGCGGTTCTGCGAGGAATGGGTGACTCCAAGCGTCCGTTTATGTTCATTTGCCTTGCATCAGTGATCAATCTGGTGTTGGATATTCTGTTCACTGGTTATATGGGTATGGAAGTTGCAGGTGCAGCCTGGGCGACAATCATCGGACAGGCGGTATCCTTCCTGTTCTCTCTTTATTATTTATATAAGAATAAAGAAGCATTTGGGTTTGACTTTCAATGGACCAGTTATTATCCCAAAAAGAAATATGTACAGCTGATTATGAGCCTTGGAACACCGATGGCACTTCAGTCCGGCTGTATCAATATTTCCATGCTTTACGTAAACTCTATGATCAACGGTATCGGCGTAGTAGCTTCCGCGACCTTCGGTGTCGGTTGTAAGATTGATGATATTATCAACAAGATCGCACAGGGCATCCAGATGGCAGCGATGCCGATGATCAGCCAGAATATTGCGGCCGGAGAAATCAAACGAAGCAAGCAGGTCGTACATTCTGCCTGGACCTTTGCATTCATCTTTACCGTTACCTGTATGATCCTGTATGTGGTGTTTGGTAAGCAGATGTTTATGCTGTTCTCCGATGACCCGGCAGTTCATGCTCTGTCCGGAACCTTCATTTCTGCGATCCTTTGGATGTTCCCGGCATTCATCATCATGCGCGGAACATTCGCGTTTATCCAGGGTATCGGAAATGCAAAACTGGGCTTTGTTCTTTCCCTGTTGGATGGTGTGGTCCTTCGAATCGGTCTTAGCTGGCTGCTTGGTATTGTCCTTGATTTTGGCTTCTACGGATTTGTACTTGGTTACGGTCTTGCACCGTACGGCTGTGCGGTTCCGGGACTCATCTACTTCCTGTCTGGAAAATGGGAGAAGAGAAAGACACTGGCAGAACAGTTGTAACGAAATTTGATAAAACAAATGCAACGGGAGATGTTCCATGGAAAATAAACGATTCCGCAATCAGATTTCCTGGCTGATGTTTCTGTACAGCATTCTGGTGATCTGGGTACATTCGTATAATGTAGAATTGTTCGCCGGCTCCACATGGGGGTCGGCATGGGATCGTGCGGCTCAAATTGAGACGTTTTGGTCTGTGGGAATCGGACAGATCGCAGTTCCGGGATTTTTCCTGTTGTCGTCTTACTTGTTTTTCCGCAATTTCGAGTTGTCGAAGCTTGCAGAAAAATGGAAGAGCCGCTTTTTCAGCGTTGTGATTCCGTATGTTGTGTGGAATTCACTGTACTATCTGGGATATGTGGTTGCCACGAGACTTCCGATGATAGAGAAAATCGTTGGAAAAGAACCAATACCATTTAATCTGGAAGAGATTATGAGTGCAGTGCTGCACTACAGCTATGCTCCTGTCTTTTGGTATTTGTTTCAATTGATTCTTTTGTTAATTCTGACACCGATTATTTACGGTCTGGTGAAACAAAAAGTGATCGGAATTTGTTATCTGGCAGCATTGGGAATCGTTCTATACAATGGATTTGATACTGGATACCCCAACGCTGATGCACTGTTTTATTTTTCTGTCGCGGCGTATGCAGCAGTCCATTGGAAAGAGTGGCTGGAGCAAAAAGGAACCAATGACCGGATTTTGGCAGGAATAGTGATTTTGATTCCGGCGGTCTATAGTTATGGTATGATGAAGGTGGAAGGCGTATTGGTGTTTTGGACGATCACATACCGCCTGTTGGTACCGGTTAGCCTTTGGCTGATTACGTCCGCTATGGAACTTCCGGAGGCAAAACCGTGGATGCGGCAGAGCTTGTTCTTATATGCCATCCATTTTATTATCGTACGCTTTATAAATAAGGGTACTGCGCTGGCTCTGGCGAAAGGAATTGCGGCTGAAATTATTCCAGAATCCATAATGTCAGGTCTGGCAGTGGGGATTTATTTTGCAATTCCGGCGATAGTACTTATGGTTTCATATCCGATAGCACGGGCTATTTCAAAGTATCTGCCTTCAGTCTGGAGCGTACTGTCCGGAGGACGAACCTTGTAAAAAACCTTATAAGTACAAGAAAAAATACTTGCAATCAAAAATATTCTATGCTATACTGACTAAGCTGTTTATGTGGAGACACAGAGAACAGGAGAATAGAAGGCGTGACTGTCAGTCATGTACTAAAAATAATAGTGAGGTAAACATCATGAGAGAGGGAAACCACCCAAATTACTATCAGGCTAAAGTTGTTTGCAACTGCGGTAATGAATTTGTAACTGGTTCTACTAAGAAAGACATTCACGTAGAAATCTGTTCCAAATGCCATTCATTCTATACAGGTCAGCAGAAGGCTGCTTCCGCTCGCGGACGTATCGAAATGTTCAACCGTAAGTATGGTGTGAAATAAGACAATTTATGTTTGATTAATGAGGTTGAGCTTTTGGTAACGAAAACTCAACCTTTTCTTTTGGAGGAAATACAATTGAAATATTCCGGCATCGGGGGACAGGCATTATTAGAAGGTATCATGATGAAAAACAAGGACAATTACGCGGTAGCAGTTCGCAAACCGGACGGAGAGATTGTCGTTGAAAAAGATACCTATGTGAGTTTGACAGAGAAGGCAAAATTCTTTTCCCTGCCATTTGTTCGTGGAGTCTTCAATTTTGCGGATTCCATGATTTTGGGTATGAAAACACTGACCTGGTCTGCGGAATTCTTCGAAGATGGAGAGGAAGAAGAGGAACCGGGCAAAATCGAAAAGTGGCTGATCGATAAATTTGGTGAGAAGCTGGAAGATATGATCATGTCGGCGGTTATGGTGCTGTCGGTCGTGATGGCTATCGGAATTTTTATGATTCTGCCGATGTTGATCTCCAACGTATTCCGTATGTTTATCAAGTCCGACACGATTATGGCGGTTTTAGAGGGCTGTATCCGTATCGGAATTTTCGTTACTTATATAAAACTGATATCTCGTATGGAGGATATCAAACGCACTTTTATGTACCATGGTTCTGAGCATAAATGCATCAATTGCCTGGAACATGGTCTGGAGCTGAACGTGGAGAACGTGATGAAGAGTTCCAAGGAGCATAAACGCTGCGGAACCAGTTTCCTTTTAATCGTTATGATGATCAGTATCTTGTTCTTCATGGTGGTCCGCGTCGATACAATCTGGCTGAAGATGCTGAGTCGAATTCTTCTGATCCCGGTCATTGCAGGTATTTCTTATGAAGTACTTCGTCTGGCAGGACGCAGCAATTCGAAAATCATGGATATCATCAGCAAACCGGGTATGATGATGCAGGGTCTGACAACCCTGGAACCGGATGAGAAGATGGCTGAGGTTGCGATCGCAGCTGTGGAAGCGATTTTCGATTGGAGAGCATATCTGGAAGAGAATTTCCCGGAGAAATATCCGAAAGGATATTTTGAAAGAGCGGAGGCTGAGGAATAATGGAGACTTGGGCTCAGATTCTGGCATCTGGCCAGAAACAACTGCAGGATGCAGAGATTGCAGAATACAGTTTAGATGCATGGTATCTCTTTGAGCAGGCATTCGGGATCAGCCGGATGCAGTATTTCATGTGTTCGGTCCAGAAAGCGGAACCGACAGCGGAAGCGCTGAAAGAGTATCGAGAGGGTATAGCGCGGCGTGCAAAACGTGAACCGCTCCAGCATATTCTGGGTACCCAGGAATTTATGGGACTGGAGTTCTATGTGAATCGACATACCTTGATCCCAAGACAGGATACAGAGACGCTGGCAGAGCTGGTTTTGGCAGAACACAAAGAGAAGGACATCAAACTTCTCGATATGTGCACCGGTTCCGGTTGTATTGCAATCAGTCTGGCGGCACATGGTGGATACGTCCATGTGGAAGCGGCTGATATCTCGACAGAGGCATTGAAAGTTGCGGAGAAGAATGCAAAGAACTTGCTTTCAGGGCGCACCATCCGTTTCCGTCACAGTGATCTGTTTTCTGCATTTGACCAATGTGCAGATAGATTTGACATTATTGTATCCAACCCTCCGTACATCCCGAGCGATGTGATCGAGGAGCTGGAGCCGGAGGTCCGTGACTTCGAACCAAGAAGTGCGCTGGACGGTACGGCAGACGGACTGTTTTTCTATAAGAAGCTGGCAGAGGAATGTGGAAGATTCTTAAATGAAAATGGTTCCGTATATTTTGAAACCGGACATGACCAGGGTGAGGCAGTGGAAAACCTGCTGAGAACCCATGGATTTAAAGATACAAAGACAATCAAAGATCTGGCAGGCAACGATCGTGTGGTCTGTGGCAGATGGCAGACTGTGTAAAGATGCTGCACAGCTGCGCCCAAGCGTAACAGGAGGTTACCCATGTTTGACCGTTTAGAAGATATCGTAAAGCATTATGAAGAAATTATGTTTGAACTGAGCAACCCGTCTGTTACTGACGATCAGAGAAGATTCCGTGCGCTGATGAAAGAGCAGGCTGATCTTACTCCGTTAGTAGAGACATACAAAGAGTATACTCAGGCAAAACAGACAGTCGAAGACAGCCTTTTCCTTCTTGAGGAGGAGACTGACGAAGAGCTGAGAGAGCTTGCGAAAGAGGAGCTTTCCGAGGCAAAGAAAGCAATCGAAGAGCTTGAAAATAAGATCAAGATCCTTCTTCTTCCGAAAGATCCGAACGATGATAAGAACGTTATTGTTGAGATCCGTGCAGGCGCAGGCGGTGACGAGGCTGCATTATTCGCTGCGGAGTTATACCGTATGTATGTGCACTATGCAGAGAGCCAGAGATGGAAATGCGAGCTGATCAACGTAAGTGAAAGTGGAATTGGCGGTATGAAAGAAGTTGAATTCATGATCACAGGTCAGGGCGCATATTCTAAATTAAAATATGAGTCCGGTGTACACCGTGTACAGCGTGTTCCGGAGACAGAGTCCGGCGGTCGTATTCACACATCCACAGCAACAGTTGCTATTATGCCGGAGGCTGAGGAGTTCGATATTGTGATCGAGGATAAAGATATCCGTATCGACGTAATGCGTGCGTCCGGTAACGGTGGTCAGTGTGTCAACACAACTGACTCCGCCGTACGTTTAACACATATGCCGACGGGTATCGTAATCTACAGCCAGACTGAGAAGTCCCAGTTGCAGAACAAAGAAAAAGCATTCCGCTTACTTCGTTCCAAGTTATACGATCTGGAACTTGAGCGCCGTCAGAATGAAGAGGCAGCAGAGCGTCGTTCCCAGATCGGTACAGGTGACCGTTCCGAGAAGATCCGTACTTACAACTTCCCGCAGGGTCGTGTGACAGAGCACAGAATCAAGCTTACTCTGTACAGACTGGAGCCGATCATGAATGGTGACATTCAGGAGATCATCGACAGCCTGATCGCAGCTGACCAGGCGGCAAAACTTGCGAAGATGAATGAAAACGTTTAAAGAAACAAATGTCCTATACCGGCTGAAATGGTCGGTGTAGGGCTTTTCTGTATGATGGAGGTAATAGAAATGAAACCAGAAAAGAATCAATCACCCCTTCGAATTGGATTTCATGTATTCCAGGGCGCTCTGATCGGACTTGGAGCAGTGCTTCCGGGCATTTCCGGAGGTGTTCTTATGGTTGTGTTTGGTGTTTATAAAACAATCATGGAATTTCTGGCAGATCCGATCCGCAAATTTAAAACACATTTCCCGAAACTGTTTCCGTATGGCGTCGGTTTGATCGTCGGCTTCCTGGGAGTTGCAAATCTGCTCTCCCTTTTATTGGAAAAGTATCCGGATCCGTCCGTCTGCGTATTTATCGGTCTGATCACAGGTATGCTTCCGTCCCTGTTCCGTGAAGCAGGAAAAGAAGGCCGCAGCAATGCTTCTTTCATTTCCATGATCATTGCAATGATCTTTATCTTTGCACTGCTCATCAGCTTACGTGTGATGTCCGTGCAGATTGAGCCGAACCTTGTGTGGTACTTATTCTGTGGATTTTGTCTGGCACTGAGCATCATCGCTCCAGGCATGAGCTTCTCCACCTTGTTAATGCCGCTGGGATTATATGAGCCGTTCGTAGCAGGTATCGGTCACCTGGATATGTCTGTGTGCATTCCAGGCGGAATCGGAGCACTGGCGACTGTGATCCTGTTCTCCAGAGCAGTCAACTCCCTGTTCGACCATCACTACTCCGTGGCATTCCACGCGATCATCGGTGTCGTAATCGCGGCAACAATCATGATCATTCCGTTTGCAAGCTTCACTGCTTCCATGACAGGTGCGATCGTAAATGTGATCTGTATCGTGGCTGGTATCGTGGCAGCGCTGGCGCTGGATAACTTCAATCAGAAATTTGATGTAGAATAAAATAAAAATCCGCTTGGCTGGTGAAAGCCTGGCGGATTTTTATTTTATGCATTTTCATCGATGACTTTCTGGATGCGCTCTTTCACAAGTGCAGCCAGATCGACAGTTTTTAATGGTTTGTATTCCTCATACGGGATCGGTTCAAGGAAATGAAGCTGTACGTCCATCGGTTCCGTACCGTTCTTATCGAGAACATGGTAGCTGTCGATGAAAACAAACGGAACGATCGGGCACTTGGCTTTCTGAGCACTTTTGAAACTGCCGGCATGGAATTCACCCATGACATTTCCATTTTTGCTTCGGGTTCCCTCCGGGAAGATGATGAAGTTTCTCTTTTTTTCTACAACGTCCTTCGCAACATTCATGATAACTTCCATGGACTGACGGACATCTTCGCGGTCCATCGCGTAGGATCCTGTAATGGCAACAATCTGCTTTACAAATGGAATATCTTTTAATTCTTTTTTGAAGACTGCGGATACCGGTCTGTTGATAGCAGCCAGCATGGCAACTGCATCAAACATGCCCTGGTGGTTTCCGTAGAGCATGAAACCGTCTTCGGCCGGGAACATCTCTGTTCCGGTAATGTTTAAATTAATATTGCCGGATTTGACTGCAAGTTTCATAATATAGCGGATGTGATCTGCCATCTCCTGACGAGAGTATTTATCCGGATTTTTTGCATACTTGCAAAGTTTGATCCATGCAGCCGGGATACGCGGGATATTTTTTAAACACATGTATAAAATTCTGTTCATAAATGTTCCTCTTTTAGTTTTAATACTTTATAGTCTACCATACCACGTTTGTCTGTTCAAGACCGCAAATACGAAAGGTTTGCGTAAATCTGTCGGATATGCTACAATGACCGTTGTCTGGGGAAACAGGTGCGAGGCCTGTGCGAGCCCGTCGCCGTGAGGTACATGAACAGGAATGTTTAAAAAGATTGTTCTGACCCGGAGCCACATCCGGGGACACGTCATTGGAGAAATCTGAGAAGGCGGAACAAGAAGTGCCGAGCCGGAATATCCGGACGAAAAACATGCAGTCAATGCCGCGAGTGCCGGTGGATTGTGTGGAAATGCTTCGCAAACGATATGAAAATCATCATGCGGAGACAAAATAGAATAAGGAGACAAAGAAGATGAAGATGAAACGTATGAAAAAAACGTTGTCATGCATCCTTTGTATGGTGCTTATTGTGGCTATGGCACTTGTTACAACCGGTTGCAGCGGCAATGTAAAGAATTCCAAGGCAACACCAACGACGTCTGTGACAGAAGAACAGGAAACAGCGACAGAAGAAATTACCGTGCTTGGTGAAGGAAGCAGACAGTTCAAGTTTGGCGTGATGGATATTGAGGGAAAGGAAACCTGGTTTGAGATTCACACAGATGAAGAGATGGTTGGAGCTGCGCTGTTAGCTTTGAAACTGATCGAAGGTGAAGAAGGACCGTATGGACTCTATGTAAAAGCAGTAAATGGAATCGTTGCCGACTACGACAAAGATAAAGTGTACTGGGCATTTTATGTGAATGATGATTACGGAGCAACAGGCGTAGACATGACGAAGATTGAGGAGGGAACCATTTATTCCTTCCGAGTGGCGAAGTAGTTATGAAGCTGACGGTAAAAGAGACCGCAATCTTTGCGATGTTGGGAGCTGTGATGTATGCGTCGAAGGTCATCATGGATCTGGCGCCTAATATTCATCTGATCGGTGTTTTTATCATTGCGGTCACGGTTGTTTACAGAAAGAAAGCATTATATCCGATTTATATTTTTGTGCTTTTAACCGGTCTGTTAAATGGATTTTCGGCTTGGTGGGTTCCATATACGTATATTTGGACGGTACTTTGGGGAGCGACGATGCTATTACCAAAAAGACTTCCGAAAAAGGTTCAACCGCTGATCTATATGATCCTTTGTGCACTTCATGGATTTGGCTATGGATTGCTGTATGCACCGGCGCAGGCGATCATGTTTGGATTAAGTTTCAATGGAATGATTTCCTGGATCATCACAGGTCTTCCATTCGATATGATCCATGGTGTCAGCAATTTCTTTTGTGGGATTCTGATCATGCCGATCATTAAGACGTTAAGGATGGCGGAGCGCAGTACAGAGATGAATTAGTGTAAGTGTGAGTGTAGAAACTGAGGGATAAAATTTGGTTGTTTTGTCTATTGATTTATATATTGCATTTGCATATAATGTTAACACGATACAGGCAACGAGAGTGCCTGTGAAGCGATGAAGTAAGGGAGTGTGCCGGTATGCATTGCCTTACGGAGCTTGCAAGAGGGGTTGTGCAGTGAAACCTCAAACCGGCTAGGCATTGGCTGAAGGAAAATGCTCAGAGGTTCTGTTGAAAAGCAGGACCTCTTATTATTTTGAAAGGAGAGGTTATATGGATTTATTGCTTAAATGCACAACCGCGTTTAAGCATTTGTTGGAATATCGATATCATTTTGTATTGGGAAGAAAGGGTATCAAAAGAGAAATAGTACTTGGATTTGATGAAACAGATTTTCATCATTTGGTCGGGCTTCATAAGCTAAAAGACATAAGTATTGCACGAGCAAATCGTCAAAAAGTATTTAAGGATATATTATCCGGTCTGATTACATATCAAACAATTCAAAAAAGTTCTTATGCGGAGGAGTGTATTTTACGGCTCAGCACATTTCAATATATCGAAAATTTTCTCGATAGTAATCAATAAATTTTTAAATATAATTCTAAAAAATATCCGGGCTCGCTGATTCGAAGCGAATATTTATTAAAATTCGAT
>JAZOVL010000329.1:0-3503 GCA_045658685.1 Pilosibacter sp. | reverse complement strand
ATGTACAACCAGTTAAAGGACGTTAGCTTCGAAGCGAAACGAGGCGAGATCGTTGGTCTTGCAGGTCTGGACGCTTCCGGACGTACAGAGACACTGGAGAGTATTTTCGGTATCCGTACCCGCAAAGAGGGCAAGATCACTCTTGGCGGCAACGACTGTCTGAATCGCAATGCACGCGAATCCATCAAAAACGGTTTTGCTCTTTTAACAGAGGAGCGTCGTGCAACCGGTATTTTTGGCGTTCTGGATATCAAAGCGAATACCGTTATTTCCAGCTTAAAACGTCATAAACGTTTTGGTGTTTACCTGAGCGAAAAATCTCAGCGTGAAGATACACAGTATTATATTGATGCAATGCGTACCAAGACTCCATCCCAGGAGACAAAGATCCGCACACTTTCCGGTGGTAACCAGCAGAAAGTAATCATCGGCCGCTGGCTGTTAACAGAGCCGGAAGTTTTGTTGCTGGATGAGCCGACCCGTGGTATTGACGTTGGTGCGAAATATGAGATTTACCAGCTGATTCTGGATCTTGCAAATAAGGGTAAGACGGTTCTGATGGTTTCTTCAGAAATGCCGGAGCTTCTTGGTGTTTGTGACCGTATCGTTGTTATGTCCGGCGGACGAGTAGCCGGCGAAGTAGATGCGCGCAATACAACTCAGGAAGAAATTATGACTCTGGCTGCGAAATACGTTTAGGAGGTAGAAAAGCGTGACAAATCCTGTAAAAAACATGCAGCGCACAGTCGCTGAATATAAACAGATGAATGCAAAGGATCAGAAACGTTTCCTGACAGATTTGGTCCTGAACAATGCCCTCTATATTTTGATGGCAATCTTCGTAATTTATACTGCAGTTGAGCAGGAGAATTTCCTGACACTGGGCTCTTTTGCAAACCTGATCACTCAGGTTGCGGCTTACCTGCCGCTGGCCCTTGGTATTGCAGGTTGTATCGTATTAACAGGTACAGACCTTTCCGCAGGACGTGCGGTTGGTCTTACTGCAGCGATCGCAGGTGTATTCCTGCAGAAAGCAGACTTTGCCAATAAGATGTTCCAGAACCTTCCGGAAGTTTCCACCGGCTGGATCCTGGTTACTCTTTTAGTGGTTGTTGCTATCGGTGCTGTGATTGGTCTTGTGAATGGTTTCTTCGTAGCGAAGTTCAGCCTGCATCCGTTCATCGTAACACTGTCCACTCAGTTAATGACATATGGTATTATCCTCTGGTTCTTTGCTCTCAATGGCAACAACGGTCAGCCGATCTCCGGTCTGAGCAAAGAGTACAAGGAATTCGTTGGCGGTGCAATGTTCCGTCTTGGCGGTGTAGCTGTTCCGAGATACGTTCTGTATGCGGTTATTCTGACTGTATTAATGTGGTTCATCTGGAACAAGACAACTTTTGGTAAAAATATGTTTGCCGTTGGTTCCAACGCAGAAGCTGCAAAGGTTTCTGGTGTTAACGTATTTATGACAACCATGCTCGTACATACACTTGCAGGTGCAATGTACGGTTATGCCGGCTTTATCGAGGGCGTTCGTGCAGGTTCTGTAGCAGCCAGCACAGGCCTTAACGCAGAGTGTGATGCGATCGCAGCCTGCGTTATCGGTGGTGTTTCCTTCGTAGGTGGTACCGGTAAGATCAGCGGCATCATCCTTGGTGTATTCGTATTGCGTATTATCTTCGTTGCACTGACTATGCTCGGTGTAGATTCTTCTTCTCTTTACATTATCAAGGGTGCGATCATTCTTTGTGCATGTGCATTAGATATGCGTAAATATCTGGTGAAGAAATAATGGAAGAGAAAAGAAATCATCCGGAATTACAGGAAGAGCATCTTCCGAAATTCAGGGGGCTGTACCGGAATGTGAATATTTCGGTTAAAGCTTTGGATTATATTATCGGAGTCTGCATTGCAGTGATTCTGGTTGTTGTAGCTTTGGAACTTCGAAATCCAGGATTTACAATTACGTTTGATTCCCGTGGCGGCACAGATGTGGCGGCTGTCAACCAGATGTACGGTGAGCTGGTTGAAGAGCCGGAAGCTCCAAGCCGGGAAGGCTATATGTTTACTGGCTGGTATACAGACAGTGCCTGTTATATACAATGGGATCTGAGTAATGATACCGTACAATCGGATATGACACTTTATGCAGGATGGCAGAAATTGCAATAGCCTGTACCCAAAGGACCGCCTGCATTTCAGGTGGTCCTTTTTGTAAAAAATAGAACGAAAAGATGTTAGCACGATCATTGGAGGAAATGAATATGTCTAAAACAACACTTTATCTGAAATCCGCTCAAAAGTCTGCATTAGATGCCGGATTCGATGCAGTATTCGGTGGAATTCCTTCTTCTTATTATTCTGCACCGGGTCGTACAGAAATCAGCGGTAACCACACAGACCATCAGCGTGGCCGTGTATTGGCGGGAGCTGTCAATTTGGATACCGTTGCAGCAGTTCGCCCAAACAATACGGACATCATCCGAATCCTGTCCAAAGGCTATCCTTTATGTGAAGTAAATGTGACGGAACTGGATCCTGTTGATACAGAGATCAACTCTACACCGGCACTAGTGCGTGGTATCGCTGCACGTTTCACAGAAATGGGATGTAAGGTTAGTGGTTTTGATGCTTACTGCGAATCTACAGTTCTTCCAGGATCTGGATTGAGTTCATCTGCAGCATTCGAAGTGCTGGTGGGAACCATTATCAACGGCCTGTTTTTTGAAAATCGAGTTTCGGCTCCGGAAATCGCCCAGATTGGCCAGTATGCAGAAAATGTTTTCTTCGGAAAGCCATGTGGTCTGATGGATCAGACAGCTTCTGCAGTTGGTAATCTGGTTTCCATTGACTTTTTTGATAAAGACCATCCGGTTATTGAACCGGTAGATTTCGACTTTGCGTCCTGTGGGCATGCTCTTTGTATAATTGACTCTGGTGCGGATCATGCGGACCTGACAGATGAATATGCAGCTGTTCCTGGTGAGATCAAAGCCATTGCAGCTTATATGGGAAAGGAAGTTCTGACTGAGATCGATGAGGCGGATTTCTATGCCAAGATTCCAGAACTTCGAAAGGTTTGCGGTGACCGGGCAGTGATGCGTGCCATCCATTTTTACCAAGAGAATGCGAGAGTTCCGTTACAGGTAGAAGCACTTCGCAAAGGAAACTTTGAAGAATTCCTGGCATTGGTAAAACAGAGTGGATACTCCTCTTACATGTATCTTCAGAATGTAATACCGGCAGGATATAAAGCTCATCAGGATGTGGCAGTTGCTCTGGCAACATGCGAACATTTCCTGAATGGCAGAGGAGCTTACCGCGTTCATGGAGGCGGATTTGCCGGAACAATTCAGGCATTCGTACCGTTTGACATGCTCGACCGTTTTGTCGCAGGTATGGATAGTATTCTTGGCGAAGGCGCTTGCCATGTTCTGTCTATTCGTCCGCAGGGCGGTGTGGAGATGGAGGTGTCAAATGATGAAAATTGAAACTTATAT
>JAZOVL010000328.1:0-9810 GCA_045658685.1 Pilosibacter sp. | reverse complement strand
TGTGGTCATCCACATGTTCTTCCGCATTTATTAGAACCGGAGCTGCTGGCCGCCCAAACAGTCGAATATACGAATACCGATTATCGTTCCCGAGAAGAACGACTGGATCGATTTCTTACCGGGCGAGTCACCGGAACTCTTTGTATGCTTTTGTTGCTGCTGGGAGTGTTTTGGCTGACGATTTCCGGCGCGAATGTGCCTTCTGCCATATTATGGGATTGGTGCTTTCGATTAGAAACTTTCTTAGTTGAAACGGCAGTAAGATTTGGAGCACCTGATTGGTTTATTGGTGCATTCATTTATGGAGTATACCGAGTTGCAGCATGGATTGTGTCTGTTATGCTGCCTCCGATGGCAATCTTCTTTCCACTTTTTACATTGCTCGAAGATCTTGGGTATCTGCCCCGGATTGCCTATAACATGGACGGAGCCTTTTGCTCCTGTGGTGCCTGTGGAAAGCAGTGTCTGACCATGGCCATGGGCCTCGGATGTAATGCTGCAGGCGTGACCGGATGCCGCATCATTGATTCGCCAAGAGAACGCCTGGTTGCCATTCTAACAAATAGTTTGGTCCCTTGTAACGGACGGTTTCCACTCCTGATCACAATGATCTCTCTGGGCATGATTGGACTTTCCGGAACTGATTCTGCATCTTCGTGGAGTATGACTCTGCTCTCTGCACTCTTACTTACAGGTTTTGTTCTCCTGGGTGTTATTACAACACTGGCTGCATCCTGGCTCCTGTCCCACTCCTTATTGAAAGGACTTCCCTCTTCTTTTACGCTCGAACTTCCTCCCTATCGCCGCCCTCAAATAAGCAAGGTGATTGTTCGGTCAGTTTTCGACCGCACGTTATTTGTTCTGGGGCGTGCAATCGCTGTCGCTGCACCTGCAGGACTTCTCATCTGGATTATGGCAAATGTCAGCATTCATGGAAATTCTTCCCTCCTGAATGAATGCAGTACACTCCTTGACCCACTGGGAAGATTGTTGGGGCTGGATGGTGTGATCCTGATGGCCTTCATCCTGGGATTTCCTGCGAATGAGATTGTCCTTCCTATTATCCTGATGGCCTATATGCAGAATGGATATCTGATGGAGATGGAGGATGCGTCTGGACTTTTCACACTGCTGTCCCATCATGGCTGGACCTTTCAAACTTTTGTTTGTATGGCTGTATTTTCTCTGTTTCACTGGCCATGTTCTACCACTTGCTTAACAATCCACAAGGAAACCGGAAGCTGGAAGTGGACAATGACAGCAGCATTGATTCCAACATTGGTGGGTGTAGTACTTTGTACGGTCATTTCACTGATAGCAATTGTATAAAAAATCGGGGTCCTCGAAAGGACCCCGGTCAAATATTGCAATCATTCAATTAAGCAACTGCTTTTTTCTTTTTCTCAGCCATCTGCCAAGCACAGGATGCACCAACAAGTACAACACCGATGATATCTGTCATTGTACCCGGGATCATCATGCAGAGACCGCCGACAACCGCCATGAGTCTCTGAAGCACGTTCATGTTGTTGAACATGTAGCCTTCAAGACCACCTGCGATACCGAACAGACCTACTAAGGATGTTACTACGATCAGAACTACGTCAATAACTCCTGCATCGATGAAGAGCATAGCCGGGTTCAGAGCGAAGATATACGGTACTACGAAAGCAGCGATGGCAAGACGGGACGCGTTGAACGCTGTCTTCATCGGGTTTGATTTCGCGATTGCGGAACCAGCGTAAGCAGCAAGCGCTACCGGCGGAGTGATATCTGCTACGATACCGAAGTAGAATACGAACATGTTGGCAGCGATCGGGTTGATACCCATACCGTTAACGAGGATCGGTGCACATGTTGTAGCCATGATGATGTAGTTGGCAGTTGTCGGAACACCCATACCAAGTACGATACATGTAAGCATTGTAAGGAACAGAGCAACGATAACTTTATCGCCTGCAACACCAACGATTGCAGAGATAAGGATCTGACCAAGACCTGTCATTGTTACAACACCTGCGATGATACCTGCGATACCACAGGATACAGCTACGGAAAGTGTATTCTTACCACCTGTCTCAAGCGCAGATACGAAACGCTCTGGATTCATTCTTGTTTTCTTATTCGGCATACTTACAAGAATAGCAAGAGCTGTCGCAGCTACAGCCGCACGAGACATTGTGAAGCCCATCATAACCATTGCTACGAGAGCAACGAGCGGGATCAGAAGGTAACCCTGTCTGATGAATAACGGCATGAACTTCGGAAGATCTTCTTTGGAGATACCTTTTAAGCCAAGTCTCTTCGCCTCAAGATGTACAGTAACGAAGATACCTGTGAAGTAAAGGAGTGCCGGGAAAATTGCACGGAATGCGATCTCACTATACTGAACACCTACCATCTCAGCCATAAGGAATGCAGCAGCACCCATGATCGGCGGCATGATCTGTCCACCAGTGGAAGCAGCAGCCTCAACGGCGCCTGCGAACTCACCCTTATAACCTGTTTTCTTCATCAGCGGGATTGTAACGGAACCTGTAGTAACTGTGTTACCTACGGAAGAACCGGATACCATACCACAAAGTGCAGAGGAGATAACAGCAACTTTCGCCGGACCACCATCAGAAGCACCTGCTACGGAGTTGGATAACTGGATAAAGAACTCGGAAATACCGGTTGCCTCAAGGAAGGAACCGAATAAAATAAACAGTGCGATATATGTAGAACATACACCGATCGGAGTACCGATTACACCACCTGTTGTATAGAACAGGTTGTAAATGACGGATTTCAGAATCTGCTGGAACTCACGTCCCTGATCAAATCCAGCCCAGAATGCGTAACCGATAAAGAATGTCGCAACCACAAGGATCGGAACACCTACGGAACGACGACATGCCTCCATAAGTACAAGGATACCGATGATACCAACGTAAACTTCGATCTGGCTGATACGAGTTGCGTGGCTGATGATTTCCTTAAAGTTGATTACGAAGTAGAAAAATGCACCACTACCAAGAACCATCAGGATAATATCATAAATCGGAACATGGTTTACTTTTGTAGTACCCTTTTTCGCCGGATATACCAGGAATACAAGGATAATAACGATACCTACGAACAGAGAACGTCTTACACGCTCATCCCAGTTAGCAAACAGGTTCATATACAGCATAAGAACTGCAAACGCTGCTAACAGGTAACCGATGATCATCTTCGGTTTACCTTCCCAGATACGGGTATTGGACTCTCTGTCATACTTTTTCATAATGGCATCAACATCTTCAGCAGAGCCTGTAGAGATATCTTCTGCCGGAGCAGTGTTGACTTTCAGGTTTTCTTTTGCCATCTCAAGCCCCTCCTTTTATTATTTTGTTTCTACAGAAAAGGCAACTTTGCTGTTTCTTCCGCAAAGTTCCCTTAAACTGATTTCTTTCCCATGTAATGTAAGCGTGTGGTCTGAGACCGTGCCTACGATATACGAAAGCCATGGCATCTCCAGTTCAAAACCGGAAACTACCATTTCTCCGTTTTCATTGATTTCCAGTGTCTGCCCCTCTTCGATCTCGGTCTGGACACCGGCACCGAAGTTGTTGTAGATTGTGCGGACCACATAAATCTTACTGTCTCTGATCTCATAAACATCCGTCAGAGGATATTGATTCACGGAATGGATAAAAGTTACTGAAAACTCATCCCCCTCTGAAACACGGAAGCGGGCAAATTCTTCATTCGTGTCTCCGTTCCTTAAGACAAGATAGTCTCCGCTTCGAAATGTAAAGGTCAGAATGGCTGCAATAACGACAACCATTATTGCAGCCATTGCTGTAAGTTTTAACTTCTTATTTTTCAAAGGAATTATTTAAGAGCGCCTACTTCTTTGAAGTATTTCTCTGCGCCCGGATGGAACGGAACGGAGATACCGCTTACAGCGTACTCTGTGCTGAGTTCTTCACCCTTTGCATGTGCGCCAGCGATTTCTTCTTTATTTTCGAAGATAGCTTTTGTTAAGTTGTAAACTACATCTTCGCTGAGCTTCGGAGAAGCGATCAGAGTAGCTTTGATAGCAACAGTCTGAACGTCCTCATCAACGCCCTTGTAGGAGCCGCCCGGAATCGGGTATGTTGTATAGAACGGGTAAGCCTCTGCAAGTTTTGCAGCGTGCTCATCGTCAATTGCAAGAAGGTTGATATCGTTTGTTGTAGCGAGCTCTACGATAGCTGTTGTCGGAGCACCTGCTGTACAGAAGAATGCATCGATCTTACCATCTTTTAAAGCGTCGGAAGAATCACCGAAACCAAGGTTGTTAACGCTGATATCTTCGAAGGAGATGTCATAAGCTTCAAGAATCTGACGAGCGTTGAACTCTACGCCGGAACCTGCGTCACCAACGGAAACTCTCTTACCCTTTAAGTCTTCGATGGATGTGATATCTTTTGTAGCTACAACCTGACATACCTCAGCGTAAAGAGCTGCAACTGTGTTGAACTGATCAGCTGCGCCTTCTTCTGCGAAGAGGTCTGTTCCCTTGTAACCGTAGTCCATAACGTCATTCTGTACGATAGCGAGGTCAGCTTCACCGTCGTTTACAAGATAGATGTTTGCTTTGGAAGCACCTGTGGACTGTACGTTGATGTTGATACCAACGTCTTTACCATTGATAACGTTAGCGATAACGCCGCCGAATGCGTAATATGTACCTGTTGTACCACCTGTACCCATTGTTAATTTTGCTGCATCACCGCTCGGAGCTGCTGCCGGAGCTGCTGTTGTTGCCGCTGCTGCATCCTGCTTTGCTGCCTCTGTTGTTGCCGCTGTTGTGCTGCCACCGCCACAAGCTGTTAATAACATTGCTGCACTGAGTGCTACTGCTGTTAATCTGGAAATATTCTTTTTCATAATAGTTCCCTCCTTTTTATATTCCGGAAAAATTGTTTTTTTCCCGATACAATGTCATTATACATCAAGGTTACATTATTTTCAAGTCAAACAATTCAGACTTTTTGTTATTTTTTAAAATTTTACTGTATTTTTTATTTATATAGTTATTATTTTATCGCTTTAAAGTGTAAATTATCCTATTTGCGAAACTATTTATCCTGTTTTTGATTCCTTCTGACTGAATTGCAGAGCCCGGAGCGTTTCCGGTCTCCATCATACAGAAATTTCCCGGCATATAGAATGTTTTGTTCATATTTAATGCTGTCACCAGCTGACCGGCGATCAGATCACTTCCGGAATACCCGGATACAATAATCGCAAACATGGCTTTATCGTAAAATCTCGTGGTACGAAACAGCGCTGTCAGACGGTTAATAAATGCTGTCATATTCGCAGAAAGTGCATCGTTGTAGTTCGGGCACAGCATAAGGATCGCATCGGCCCATTTTACAGCCGGATACACTTCGTTTTGCATCGCTCCTCCGTAGAAACACTGACCACGTTCTCCAAAATGCAGACACATTTTAAACGGACAGCCGGAGCAATCCTCCAGCGTACCGTTTCTCAGGTTAATCTCCTGAATCTCCATCTGATCCTCAAGCTGAGCACGGACTTCCTTCCAGATCTGCATCGTATTTGAAGTCTTGTGATTGGAAGCATGAAGTACAAGGAGATGCGGATGTTCCTTTTTCTCCCAGCAAAATTCCATGATCTGTTCTGCCAGAATACGGGCACTCTTTAAGTATGCACCTGTTTTATCTGTATTCATATTCGCTGCCTGAACGATATAATTGTCCAGGGATCCGGTTCCTTCCACCAGAGGACGCCCTACAAATGCACATCCTGCTGCATTGGCCGCCACTGCCAGTTCTCTTGCGGCAGCTTTGGTAAACAGCTCACTGTCTGCATCGATCAAAAACCCTGCCACGGAGCCTTCCAGAACCTGTTTTCCGGCACGAAGCCATGCAAGGACTTCATAGTACCCGCGATTCACTCCGTTTTTTCCCAACGGAATCGCAAAGATAATGCGCTTATTCTTGAAACGTTCTGTCGGACAAGTTTCCAGCGGATCGTCCCAAAGTTTTCTCATATCTTCGTAAATTTCTGCGTTTATCCCCTCCAATGCATGGTCCAGAACATGATCCAGACGTTCACGGCCTTCACCATGACGCTTTTGAGGATAAATAATGATTAGTTTTTCATCGTTCATGGAATCACTTCCTTTAGATAATCTTTTTCAGATTTTCCTCTGCAAATACAATTCTATCATACAGCGCGTCCGGGAGCGGAAGTACTTCTGTCTCCAGACCATTGACTGTGTAACGGTTCTTCACACCCATGTAGATGCCGCCCATAAATACGGAACCGCAATGCCACTGACCGCGCAGACACATTAAGATAGAGATTGCGCCGGAGGAGAACGCCGGAGCTACGAATGGTTTGTAACCAATCGCACGCATATGGAGGTTCGCTGTCACAGTAAGCTGTGTCAGTTCTTTGGAAATCTCGTCGTTGTAGTTCTCGATGGAATCAGCCACAACCAGATCCTGACCGTGCGGTCCGAAGGAACGGCCTTCTGTCAGGAACTGTGTGAAACGCGGATCTCTCTTTGCATAGTAAGCAGCTCTTGCATTCATAACACCAAGACCAAATCCCTGGATCTGCTCCGGAAGCAGGCCCATGTAATCCAGTTCGCCGTTTTCATTTTTGTTACTCTCTAAAAATGCAGTCTTTGCAAGCGGATCAACCGGGTCGGAAACCGCACAGAAGAGACCTTTGAAATTCTTCTCACGAGCCATCTTCGCATAGTGGGCGATAATCTTGGAGTTATTTTCAAACTGGTACATGCGAACGTCCTTGATACCGCTGCCAACCGCCGGAATGCCTTTGGAAGCGACGAATACAAAGACATCACAGTCGAAAAGCTGATCCGGAGTTACCACATGCACTTCCGGAAGCGCATCGTAATCCCATGGATATGCAATCTGATTTTCCTCAAATTCCCAACGCGCAGTAACCTTTTCCTCCAGGTCACAGATACCGATGGATTCTACCACGTCACCGCCGAGAAGATGAAGACCAGTCAAAAGCATGCTTCCGACATCACCAATGGCCAGAATATTCACGCGCTTTTTGCCTGCCTTCGGTTCCTGCATAAGAATTTCCTCAAATTTCGGATGTGCCATATTTACCGCGCGCACTTTTCCCTCTGCGATCTTATGTTCTAACCACGCCGGGAGACCCTCAACCGGAGCCAGCTCCTCCAGCTTGTTGGAGTTTAACCAGCTTACATTCTCCTCTGCTGCAGACAGCAGCCTCTTATCAGAAACCTTGAAAGATGCACGGCAGCTTCCCGGCTCTCTCTCAAATAACCATGTCAGTCTCTCAGCGCCCCACGGCTCCTCCATTCTCGCAAAATCAAGATCATCCCTGTCAGAAAAACAAATCTGACCATTTACTTTGTAAAATGTAATCATAATTATTTTCTCCTTATAGCATAAATTCTTTCATTCGTCCAAGCATTTCCAGATCATTATCCAGATATACAGACGCTGCCAGATTTTCATCGTAGTCCATACAGCTTCCTTTATCCGGAATCAACGGTAAAATAACTGCCTCGGACAATCTGGAAAGAGTCAGGTTCTTCGCAAACTGCTTTCTGTATTCACTCTCCAGAACACGGAATAAATCTCTGGAGTTTTCGATACAGCATGCAGAGAGTTCATAAAGTGCCTCTCGGCTGCAGCCGGAAAGTTTCGGTGTTGCGTACGGAAGGATCATATTGACGGACGGCTGGAGCCCTGCCACCTCGAATTCGTCTCTGCGGACCGTATCACCACCGATGAATGGGTATAATGTGGACTCAACAAACCACTGGCGAAGGTTCGGCATGGAATAAATCGCCTCAACCGGAAGGTGGAAGCTCTGCATCAGGTCACGTCCATAGCCTGAGATCACACCAACCACTACCTTTTTGATCGGAATATCTGCTTCACGAAGGCTCGGCACCAGAACCTGCAGACGATCCGCCTTGTGCACCAGATCATCTACTAAGATGACCTGCCGCTCGAAGGATTTGATCATCTGAATCTGACTCTCCAGCGGAGAATAGAACGGGAACGGTTCAATAGTGTAGGATTTCAGGTCCGGTTCATATACTTTATCCGTATGCAATGTTTTCGTAACTGTATTCGGAATTACCTTGCCACGCAACAGTTTGCCAAACGGAACGCACATATTGTCACCCAGTTTTCTCGGTACCAGAGGCTCTTTTGGTACATTGTTCAAAGCGGTGATGCGGTCCACCAGTCTGTGATGCATGACGCCGGATGAAAGGGAAACTACCAGATTTCCCGGATACAGTCTGGTCAATGCCAGCTGCAGTTTCTTATGATTCTTCTCAATCTGTTCCAGAATCAGAGGACTGCTTGCAAATGGTTCCTTGATCGTTGTCTCCAGGTTATGCAGGAGCATCAGCGGTTCATGCATATCCACACAATAAATCGTGCGTTTTTCATGATCTTCTGCAATATCCGGACGAACAAATCCCTGACGTTCCAGGGCAAAGACCACATCTTTTGATGTAATTCCCCGTTCTGCCACATACAGACTGTAGCTATAATTCTTTGCCAATGCCTGTGTGATCACCTCTACCAACAATAACTGTGCAGAATCACGGATCGCTTCTCCGTCATACACGCCGCTCTCACGGATAAAAATACCTGTAATCAAAAGTGCCTCTCGACTGGTTTTTCTTCTTACGGCATTGGCAAGCTCCATGTTGCGGAGGACTCCAAGCAATTCTTCAGAGCGAAGATCTTTATAACTTACAAATCCGACCGGTCGATCATTTTCTGCTGAATTTCGCAGCACGATCAATTGTTCCTGGTTGCGGCGGATTCTGGAAAGGATGGCTCCACTGTCCGGATTTCCTGCCAGAATCGTACGTTCCAGCTCATCCAGAAGCTGCAGATTATCCGCGGATTCATTGTCAAAGCCGATTGCTTTGGCACGAATGATCGGTTTAAACTCCGGCTCACGCAGATAAAGGCCGTTGTGGTATATAAATTCCTGAACGATTGGATCGATCAAGTTGGAAATATCGCGGTTGTGGTCGATATTTTCACGGATTCTGGTGGAGCTGATGTGCTCTAAATCAGCCGGAAGCTCCAGTTCAACCACTTCTCCGGTAATTCCATCATACAGATTTTCCGGATGTGCTTCTCCTGCGCGGCGGAACACGATATGGTTCATGCTGTGAATAGAATGTTCACACGGTTCTTTCTTATAAGAACTTGCGTTGTTGATCACATCAGAACCAACGACCATGTATATATCCATATTCGGGAATGTTTCTTTTAATTTTTTCAGATCCTTCGGACTCGCAATATTGATCGGCATATCATCCGGGAACAGATGCACATAAAATTCGTCTGCCACGGACATATTGACGATCTGACGTCGAATCAGATGCGGCTGTGTTTTCTTGGACCAGGAAAATTCGTCCACGGCCAGATATACGGTGTAGCCCAGTTCACGGATCTTACGCGCAATTTCTTTGTGAGACAATGTGAACGGGTCAAAAGTACCAGGGAAGAACGCGATCTTGTAACGTCCTTTCATTCCAACGCTTCCGCTGAAAATCTGGTATCTGGACATAAAACGGTAAATATGAGAAGACAGAGCTGCGCGGTAATACAGGCTCAGCTCGCCGCCTTTATTTTCATTTAACAGGAAGAGAAGCTTCTTAGAGCACAGGGAGAAGAGTTCATTCTTATCCCATTCTGCCATACGTTCAGAGCCGAATACATGCTGACCGATAACCAGCATCGCCTCCTGACGAACCTGCTCTCTGTAGTTTGCCAGGCA
>JAZOVL010000327.1:0-5181 GCA_045658685.1 Pilosibacter sp. | reverse complement strand
TCTGATGGATACCATTTTATTCTTTACTAATCTAAGTACACGTATTTACAATCAGGCTTCACATTTACTGAAAAATGCCAATAATCTTAGGTCTGCGCAGTTACTGATATTTAATTAAGGCAACTTGACTATGAAAAAAGTCCCAGGATGACAGGTGTTTTCAAGAAGGACCATAGAATTACGTCGGTACTTGGCGCTTCAGCGCCTTAGTACCGTTACGTAAATTCTCTGAGCGAAAGCGTGTCCGCTTGAAAATTCCTATCAGCCTGGGACTCTTTATTGCCAAGTTGACTCAATTAAATATCCACTTTACTCCCCAATCGTATAATATCCCGGTGCATAGATCACCATCTGATAAATATCAAACTCATCATCCGGAATACTGCATACGACCTCAAGTCCATTTTGCAGACACACGCCTGCATCCCCCTGATTCTTGTACGCGGTTTCAAAAAATTCAGTTCCGTCAGGCAAATTCTCTGCGGCCCCGATTTTCTCCAGGAACTTCAAAGCAATATCCACCACCTCAAAGAATCCCTTCTCATACTCCGTATACATTTCCACTCCGTGGATTTCTCCTGTCGCGGTATCCACATTGATCTTCAGGAATCCGGCGTACTCATCTGAATTTCGGATCGTAAATTCATATACTGTTTCGTACCAGGTATATTCATCTATAAAATGGTTGTAACTGTATGCACTCATGGTCCATCCATATCCCGCATCTCGGATGCACTCAAATAGAACTTCACTCACGTCATCAAAGATCATCGGAAAATGTCCAAAACCATTGCAGGCAACGCCAAGTGCACGAACCTCATCATCCGTCATTTCCCATTCTTCCATCATGCCTGCGTCCGTTTCTGCAGGAGCAGGAAGTTCGAGAGAATAATCAAAATCCAGACTTGGGACCTCAACGATCGGAATCTCAAGTGCTGGACCCGCCGCCATCGGCTCCGGAATCGGCTCCCCCCAGCCTCCGTATATCGTATCATTCATGGTATTAAAAACACCAATCATCACAAATGTGAGGAGAATCATAATGATTACAATCACTGCTGTTACCATTGCAATCAACTTTTTGCGAGTCCGTTCTCCATGACTCCTTATCGACGTTCCGATTTGCGAGTAAGCCGCTGTTTTTTTCCTGGAGGTTCCAAAATCGCTCTGCAATTCACGCTTCCTCTGCAGCATCCTCGCTTTTATCTCTTCTTTCTTTGTTTCAATTTCCGATGCAGTCATCGCACGCTCAGAACTATGGACCACACCAGAAACACCCTTTCTCCCACCGTCATCATGATAGGTACAGGCATGCTCGCTCTCCGGGTGCCTTGTATTCAGATAATACTGTACATTCTGTTCCGTCGGATTCAGAACAATCTTTCTGCAGCCTTTACAATAGATTCCCTTTATAGGCTGGTCACAACACGGACAAATTTTCATCTTCATAGGCTTTTCACCCCATTACTCTAAATCTTAATCTTCATCCATTTCTCACTCTTAAATCTCCATTGTGTCAGCACAAATCTTGTAAACTGATCCAGTACCACACCATACCAGATACCGATCACGCCAAATCCCATCGCATAACAGAACAAATATGAAAAAATCGGTCGCACAAATGTAATACTGAGAGTAGAGGCCATTGTTGTAAACTTGACATCTCCCGCACCACGCAGACATCCCATGTAGATAACCTGAGAAATCTGAAGCAGAACGATAATCGTCAGAACGCGCATGATTTCCACACCAATGGCAATGATATGTGCTTCTTTGAAGAACATTCCAAAATACCATTCTCCCAATAACAGATAAATACACGCCAGAATAATCGAAATCAGATTACCCATTCTCTGGCAGATAGTTCCATAGGACTTTGCAAGATCTGGTCTTAACTCACCAAGGCTTCGACCACAAAGGGCTACTGCTGCCACCTGCATGCCATCACCAAAGGAGAAGGACAGGCTCATGACATTCATACCAACCTGGTGCGCTGCAAATGCTTCCGTACCAAGCTTCGCAACCATCATGGAAACCGTAAGGAAACCGATTCGTACAAAGATCTGTTCTACAAAAACACTGGAACCGATATGCAGCATATTTTTCGCCGGAGACAACGTGATCTTCACCTTCTCTTTTAATATGTAAGGAATACTTACAAAGTTGTCTTTCGGAAGGATGGAAATAATACTCATTGCACAGGCTACAACTGTACCAAAAACAGTTGCGAGTGCTGCACCCATGATTCCCAATGCAGGAAAGCCAAAATTGCCGCCGATCAGCAGATAGTTACCGATCATATTGACGATATTGGAAGTCACATTGGTCCTCATCGCGATCTTTGTATTTCCGGATCCACGCTGCGCAGCATTGATCGCCATGGAAATAATATTGAACATCATACCGCCCATAATGATGCGGTAATAAAGAACTGCATCCTCGTGAGTATCCGGCTGAGAGCCACAGAACCGAATGATCGGACTTGCAAACGTCACTGCTGCGATGCTGACGAACGTTCCCACGATCAAAACAAATGCAAATGCCATTAACAAAACCTGATTCGCTCCATAGCGGTCTTTCTCACCACGTCTGCGAGCAACCAACGCTGAAACCGACACATTCAGTGCCATAAAGATGCACAGTCCGATAAACTTCGGCTGTGTAGTGAGTCCTACTGCCGCTACTGAGGATGCTCCCAGGGAACTTACCATCCAAGAATCCACCATTCCGGCAAAAGAAATAAAAAAAGACTCCATAACTGCCGGCCATGCCATGTGAAACGCAGTACGGTATCCCTCCTTATCTCCACCCCAAAATCCAATTTTCTTTGTCTCTTGTAAATTTGTCTCCATACTTCTAAAACTCCTCCGTATGGCCGGGCGGAAACAAGCTCCCGCCCGGTCTTAAATTATATAATTCCTAGAAAAATTTCATTTTCTTAGCCATATCCACGAATTCGCGGTTGGTTCTTGTTCTTGCAAACAGATCCAGTACCTTCTCCACAGATTCCTCCGGTTTCAGGGAGTTAGTCGCCTTTCTCACGCTTTCCACAGCCTCTGCTTCTTCCTTTGTGAGGAGCAGATCATCCCTACGAGTACCGGACTTCAGAATGTCGATGGCTGGGAAAATTCGTTTCTCGGAAAGCTTTCTGTCAAGCACAAGCTCCATGTTACCGGTTCCTTTGAATTCCTCGTAAACAACGTCATCCATGCGGCTTCCTGTATCCACCAGCGCTGTCGCCAGAATCGTCAGGCTTCCGCCCTCTCTCATATTACGGGCAGCACCAAAGAATCGCTTCGGCATATGGAGTGCTGCCGGGTCAAGACCACCGGAAAGTGTACGACCACTCGGAGAAACAACCAGATTGTATGCACGTGCCAGACGCGTGATACTGTCTAACAGGATCATGACATCACGTCCATGCTCAACCAGACGTTTTGCACGCTCAATTACCATCTCGGATACTCGTTTGTGACGATCCGGAAGCTCATCGAATGTGGAATAAATCACTTCCACATTCTGTCCAATTACAGATTCCTTAATATCTGTAACTTCCTCCGGACGCTCATCGATCAAAAGAATAATCAGATGCATGTCCGGATAATTGTGTGTAATCGCTTTCGCAACCTGCTTTAACAAGGTTGTCTTACCTGCCTTCGGCGGAGATACGATCATACCACGCTGACCTTTACCGATCGGAGCCAGAAGGTCCATTACGCGCATCGCAGTTGTATTCTTCTCGCCACGAACTTCCAGATTTAATCTCTCATCCGGAAAGATCGGTGTCAGGTCTTCGAAGTTCGGACGGCGCTCTGCCATCTGAACCGGATAACCATTGATCGTTGTTACATATAATAATGCGGCAAATTTCTCTGTCGCTGTTTTTACTCTGCGGCTTCCACGGATAATGTCTCCTGTTTTCATATTGAAACGGCGGATCTGGGACGGCGCCACGTATACGTCATTTTCACCCGGAAGGAAGTTCTCACAACGAATGAAACCAAAACCATCCGGCATAACTTCCAAAATACCGTTTGCCTCAATACCGGAATCCAGTTCCTGAAGATCGGACTTCGGATCTGCAGTGGCCGGAGTTCTCTCGCCCTGACTGCGGTCATAGTTTCTCGGCTGATACCCCTGCTGGCCGACTGGTCTGGAATAGGACTGTCTCGGGGCCGGCGGTTCTGCTGTTTCTACTGCTGTTTCTGCTGCAGCCGCCTGTGTCACTGCCTGCGGTGCCGCCGGAACCGGTGCCGCCGGATCTCTCTGATCCTCTGCCGCCTCGCAGAGTTTATCGATCAGTTCCGATTTTCTTAAAGCAGTAATATTTTTGATGCCCTGACTCTTGGCCAGTTCCCGCAACTGCATTAACGGTAATGTTTCCAATTTATCTCGCATATACACACTCCTTTTATGTTGTTCATCATCATTGGAAAGTTTCAAGATTCTTGAAAAGAACTAAGAAAACAGAATTATAAATATATCTAGTAAATATTATAACCGCTTCCCTCAGATTTGGAAAGTACCTTTTTGTATTATTCTTCTGCTTCTCTGCGAATCCAGTTCATGTGCTCATTGATCCGCTTTTCATATCCCATTTCTGTCGGATAATAGAATTGATCTTGTTCCATGCCATCCGGCAGATACTGCTGCTTCACATAATGATTCCGATAGTCGTGAGCATATTTATAGCCAAGACCATGTCCCAGCTTCTCCGCCCCTTTATAATGCTTGTCCTGCAAATGAGCCGGAACCGGAGGCGTCTTACGATTCTTTACCGCGTCCATGGCAGCAAAAATACCATTGCATGCCGCATTGCTCTTCGGTGCCGTTGCCACATAGGTAACCGCCTGCGCCAGGATAATCTGACTTTCCGGCATACCAACACGCTCCACCGCCTGGGCCGCACTGACTGCCACCGTCAATGCCATTGGATCCGCATTCCCCACATCCTCCGATGCACAGATCATGATTCGTCTGGCGATAAACTTCACATCTTCGCCTGCGTATAACATCCGCGCCAGATAATAAAGAGCCGCATCCGGGTCGGAACCGCGCATACTTTTAATAAATGCAGAAATCGTATCGTAGTGATTGTCTCCATCACGGTCATAGCGAACTGCACGCTTCTGGATACACTCCGCCGCCACATCAATGGAAATATGGATCTTACCATCCGCA
>JAZOVL010000326.1:0-1668 GCA_045658685.1 Pilosibacter sp. | reverse complement strand
CCGCGCGGAATTCGAGAGTTTCCGGAGTATGTTTCTGCTGCTTGGCGGACTTCTCTGCGCGATCATTGGCATTGTCGGTGTCCTAAATTTTGTCAACGCCATTATAACCGGTATCTTGTCCCGCAAGGTGGAATTTGCTGTGTTGCAGGCAGTCGGCATGACAGAAAGGCAGTTGAAGACCATGCTGGTAGGGGAGGGGCTGTTATATGCTCTTGGGTCTGCCGGGATTGCGCTTGTACTTTCGCTTTGCTTGAATCCGCTGGCAGGAACTTTGTTTGAAGGTATGTATTGGTTTTTCAGCTACCACTTTACGATTGGTCCTGTTCTTTTGGTGGTTCCGGTGTTCGCGCTGCTTGGTGCTGTGATTCCGTATGTGATGTATCGGCACGCGGCGAAGCACAGTGTGGTGGAGCGGTTGAGAGAAGTTTAGGAAACTCCGGCTTCTATAGGAGGTTCGGTCTTGAATCTTTTGGATGGATATGAAAAAACGAAAAATAGATATTCAGATAAATAATTTCCCGAAGGCGGTTCAGACTGTACTGCGCGGAGCTGAGATTTTTGACACGAGCTGCAGGTCCGGAGCAACGGTTTTGTACAGTGATCAAGGGTACTATATTAAAATCGATGAAAAGGACTATCTGGTGACCAAAGCTGCAGCAGGAGAAGATGCGACTCACTGGCGGAGCAATCCGGAACATTTGTGTGAAGTGTTGGCTAATGCAATGAAACAACTGCATGGAATGTCAATTGACGGTGTCTCGGTTTCACCTTGTATGGAGGCATATGGAGAGCAGGAAGAAAAGTTGAAGTGCGACACAATGCTCCACGGGGATTTTTGCCTGCCAAATGTGATGATGAATGACGGGCAGTTTCAGGCATTTATCGATGTTGGACAGGCTGGTATCGGAGATCGACATATTGATATTTTCTGGGGCCTCTGGTCATTAGAATATAATTTGAAGACGGACAAGTATCGTGATTATTTTCTGGAACTGTACGGTCGGGAATATGTGGATATGGATATTCTGGCATTGGTGGAAACAGTGGAAATGCGATAATGTATGGAGATTTGTTAAGATGCGTGTCGTGGGTATTGTGGCAGTCAAGCGGCGTTGAATACCCATTTAGAGACAAAAATTCGCATTGCTAGTCTACATAAAACAATAAAAATGGGTATAGAACAGATAAAATAAGTTCTATACCCATTTTGGTATTATGTTAACTGAAGAAGCGATGGAATCAGGAGCGTTTATCAAAAAGAAGTATATTTCTATAGCTCTCCACACAGTTTGCGATAATTGCCAATGATTTCCTCTGTATTTTTACCGGCGATCAAGTAATAATCCAGCACATCCGCTCCATCCACGCAAACGTGTGTACCGTAGGTCGGTAGTGTGCAGCAGAGTGTCGGTGCGGTTGAAGCGATGACCAGACCATACCCACGGTCAGATACGATCATTGGAAGTCGTCCGATACGTCCAGAAGTGCCACCATTATGTGAAATATACCGGGCGGTTCCTTTGAGAGAGAGAGTCGCACGGATTCCTGTGCCGAGAGCGTTGAGAGTTTCATTTTTCGCCCAGTCAAGATACAGTCTGGCGCGCGGATTTCCGTAGGTCGGCTTTTCTAAAATACGACTTTCACGGCTGCGTTCCGCAAGCAGCGGAC
>JAZOVL010000325.1:0-1877 GCA_045658685.1 Pilosibacter sp. | reverse complement strand
TTTTGGTACTCTTCTTTTTGGGGGCGTATTGTTTTTGGGGGAGTGGTGCTTCCATTCTTCCTCATATCATATCCTTCCTTTATGGGTTATTGATAAGAAACAAGGTCATTTTGTTACACAAAAAAACGACGGAAATTACACAATTTTAACTGTGTAATAGTGTGTAATTCTGTGTAATTTGAGCTTAGATGTGATTTTTAGAATAGAATCCAGAAAATCAAAAAAGCTCCCAGCCGGATTCGAACCGGCGACCTACGCATTACGAATGCGTTGCTCTACCAGCTGAGCCATGGAAGCTTTTTGTCCCTTAAAGGAACAATTTTTAATTGTAAAAAAGCTGCTGCACTTACATGCAACAGCTTCATGACCCGTCCGGGAATCGAACCCGGGTTTACGGCGTGAGAGGCCGTCGTCTTGACCGCTTGACCAACGGGCCAGTAATCAAGTCGAGGCGACAGGATTCGAACCTGCGACCTCTGCGTCCCGAACGCAGCGCTCTACCAAACTGAGCCACGCCTCGATTACGTACGTAAGTATAACCTACTTTCACTGAAATGTCAACAACTTTTTTCTAATTTTTTTAAACAATTTATCAAATTAGGAAAAATCCGACTTTCCATATGGATAGTCGGATTTTCATTATAATACGTATCCTTTTTGGTGTTCTACAACATCTTTTTGATGGTATCACAGAGTTCACCAATGACTTTTTCTTCGTTACCGTCTTTGATCTCCTGCACCACGCAGGTTTTGATATGGTTAGAAAGCAGTTTTGTTGTAAATCCATTCAATGCAGACTGGATCGCAGAAACCTGAATCAAAATATCGGTACAATACCGTTCATCCTGTACCATCTGCTTCACTCCGCGCACCTGACCCTCAATTCGATTCAGACGATTGATCAGATCTCGTTCTTCTTTTGCATCTCTATGCTTATGTCTGCATTCACAACCACCAGTTACTTTATTTTCCATAGCAACTTCATACTTCATTTCTTCGCCCACGGAAAATCCCCCTTCCGGTTCTTAACCGATCACTTTATAATCCTGGTCTTCAATTGCTTCTTTGATCACAGCAAGATCTACCTCTTCTGTCATTGTGATCACAACTGTACCTTCTGTATGACTTGCAACTGCGCTTTCAACACCTGGAATCTTCTCTACTACCTTCTTTACTCTTGCCTCACAGTGCGGGCACATCATACCTTTTACCTTTAATGTTTTCTCCATGTTTTGAATCTCCTCTCGTTCAATTGGTTTTATTTTTTTATCTTTGTCTGCACGATACATGTCAAAAAAATTGAGACGTAATGCATTGGATACGACGCAGAAACTGGATAAGCTCATGGCTGCTGCGCCAAACATCGGATTTAATTTCCATCCGAAGATCGGGATCCACACGCCCATAGCAAGCGGAATTCCCACACAGTTATAGAAGAATGCCCAGAATAAGTTTTCATGAATATTCTTCAATGTTGCACGGCTCATACGGATCGCTGCAGGCACATCAGACAGACGACTCTTCATAAGAACTACATCTGCAGCATCGATCGCAATATCCGTACCTGCTCCGATCGCGATACCAATATCAGCTCTTGTTAAAGCCGGAGCATCATTGATACCATCGCCAACCATTGCTACACGACCACTCTTTTTGAGTTTTCGGATCACATTTTCTTTTCCGTCTGGAAGCACTCCTGCGATCACTTCATCTACTCCGGCCTGAGCACCAATGGCTTTGGCTGTCCGTACATTATCTCCGGTCAACATTACCACGCGGATACCCATATTTTGCAGTTCTTTGATCGCCTTTGGACTGTCTTCCTTCATAACATCAGCAACTGCAATAATACCGATCAATTCCTCTTCTTTGCAGAA
>JAZOVL010000324.1:0-4308 GCA_045658685.1 Pilosibacter sp. | reverse complement strand
CGGTGTTACAATCACATTCGGCTTTGTTTCTCGTTTTGAAAACGCAAAATTTTATAAGAATATCTCTTCTGCCACTACAAAAAATGCCATCAGTGCCATCTTCATTATCGCGCTGTCCATGACTATTTCTTTAGTTGGCCTTACAAATATCATTAAATACGGTTATGGCTACTGTGGCTATCTTGGCATCGCAGTCATCGTCATCCCGTTCCTGACCGTTGGATATTACAAAAACAAAAAATATATGGCAGAGCACGGCGAAGAATTCGATATTGCTCAGTAACTGACAGAAACAGAAAGGATCTCATATTATGGATAAATCACTCTTCCCAAATTACACCATTGGCCCGGATGCCTATGAAGATATCAAACATGTATGCCCGGCATACGGAAAAAAAGTAGCAATTATTGGAGGAAAGCGGGCACTGGAAGCTGCAAAAGACAAAATTTTGAAAGCCATTGAACAATCATCCCTTGAAGTGATCGGCGTATTCTGGTACGGCGGTGAGTGCTCTGTGGAGAACATGGACATGCTCCGCCCACAGATTGCCGAAGCAGATATGATTTTCGCGGTCGGCGGCGGCAAAGCCATCGACACATGTAAAGTTCTGGCCCACTCCACTAACAGACCGTTCTTTACCTTCCCGACCATCGCCTCCACATGTGCAAGCTGCACAAGTCTCGGCATTGTTTACCATCCGGACGGAAGCTTAAGAGAATACTCGTTCTCCAAAGTTCCTCCGAACCACATCTTCATCGACACGGAGATCATTGCCAATGCCCCGGATATCTATCTCTGGGCAGGCATGGGAGACACGATGGCAAAGCATTACGAGTGTACGACTTCCTCCCGCGGTCATATTCCGGCACACAGCGATGCCATGGGAATCGCCTTAAGTTCCATGTGTGCAGACCCGATCATCCGTTGGGGCAAGCAGGCTATGGATGACTGCAAAGCCCACCGCGTGACGAAAGAATTTACGGAAGTTGTTTTAGGCATCATCATTTCCACCGGTTTCGTATCCAATTTTGTCCAGGTAGACTATACAACAGGTCTTGCCCACGCAATTTATAACGGATTTACCGTAATTCCAAGCGTGGAGCACAACGGACACCTCCACGGTGAAGTTGTCTCCTATGGTATTCTTGTTCTGCTTACTGTCGACAAAAAGTTCGAAGAAAGAGACAAGCTCTTCCAGTTTAGCCGTTCCATCGGACTTCCGACCTGTCTGGCTGACATTGATGCGACACCGGATGACCTTCCGATCGTTGCCAAAAAAGCATTGGCAGGAATTGATGTCCGTGTATGGCCATATCCGGTCGACGAACAGCTCATCATCAACGGAATCATGGAAATGGAAGAATATACAAAGGCACATGCTTAACGAGACAACGGATGTATCCTGGTAACCAGGTTTTCTGTAAATGAAATAACAGCAGATTTGCTGAGGATATCTCCCGGCAATCTGCTGTTTTCTTTTCATCTTATTCATTTGTATTTGCCAGTGCCCCAAGTTTCCCCGTAAGCTCCTTTGCCATAGCCATCATCTTCTCACAGTTTTTATTCTTCATCCTCTTATCCTGGTACAGCATCATCGGCTTTTCACCCGGAATAAAGCGAAGAGCATTTTTATACTCCGCGATCAGTCCCGGAATTCCTGAAATATCCAGCTTGGCTTTCGGGAACAGTTCGATTCGAACTTCCTGGCGGTTGATAGTGAGTTCAGTCACGTAAGCGCGGTGGGCCATGGCTTTCAGCTCAGCCACACGCAGAAGATTATCCACGGATTTTGGAATATCACCAAAACGATCCATCAGCTCATCCTGCATATCCATGTACTCTTCTTCATTTTCAATCGTGGATATACGCTTGTAAACATCCAGCTTCAAATATTCATTCTTGATGTAGCCATCCGGAATGAATGCATCGATGTCGCAGTCCACCACGGTTTCGAACTTATCTTCCTCATTCTCCTGACCTTTCAATGCCAGAACTGCCTCATTGAGCATCTTACAATAAAGATCATAACCAACCGCTTCCATATGTCCATGCTGCTCTGCTCCGAGAATATTTCCTGCACCGCGCAGTTCCAGATCTCGCATAGCGATCTTGATACCGGAACCAAGTTCCGTAAATTCACGGATTGCCTGGAGACGTTTTTCTGCTTCCTCTCTCAGCAGTTTATCACGTTTATACATGAGGAATGCAAAAGAAGTACGATTGGAACGTCCGATACGGCCTCGGATCTGATATAACTGGGATAAGCCCAGTCTGTCCGCGTCGTGGATGATCATGGTGTTTGCATTGGGGATATCTAATCCAGTTTCGATGATCGTTGTGGATACCAGTACATCAATCTCTCCGTTCACGAAATCCAGCATGATCTTTTCCAGCTGGCGCTCACTCATCTGACCGTGGGCAAATGCCACATTCGCATCCGGAACCAGAGCTGCCACATGATTTGCCACTTCATCAATATTGCTGACACGATTGTATACATAGTACACCTGACCATTTCTCATCAATTCACGGTGAATCGCCTCACGAACCATCTCGTCATTGTATTCCATAACGTAAGTCTGGATCGGAACACGGTCTACAGGAGGTTCTTCCAGGACACTCATGTCACGGATTCCGATCATACTCATATGAAGGGTACGCGGGATTGGAGTCGCTGTTAAGGTCAGAACATCAATATTCTGCTTCATCTGTTTGATTTTTTCTTTGTGGGCAACGCCAAAACGCTGCTCCTCGTCAATGATCAGAAGTCCCAGGTTTTTAAATTCCACATCCTTAGAGAGAACTCTGTGGGTGCCGATCACAATATCCACAATTCCTTTTTTCAATCCTTCCAGCGTCAGCTTCATCTGCGCCGGAGTGCGGAATCTGGACATCATGTCCACGCGAACCGGGAAATCCTTCATTCGCTGGACAAATGTATTGTAATGCTGCTGGGCAAGGATCGTGGTCGGAACCAGGTAAACAACCTGCTTCCCTTCCTGGATCGCTTTAAATGCAGCACGGATCGCAATCTCTGTTTTTCCGTAACCTACATCGCCACAGACCAGACGGTCCATGATCTTGCGGCTTTCCATATCTTTTTTGATATCTTCAATGGCTGTTAACTGGTCTTCCGTTTCCTCATATGGAAACATTTCTTCAAACTCCCGCTGCCATACGGTATCCGGACCATACTGGAAGCCCTCCGCATCCTGTCTGGCCGCGTAAAGCTCCACCAGCTCTTTCGCAATCTCTCGAACGGCCGTCTTGACCCTCGTCTTGGTCTTATTCCACTCACTTCCGCCAAGCTTATTGAGCTTCGGAACTTTTGCATCGGAACCGGCATACTTTTGAATTCCGTCCAGTCTGGTAGCCGGAAGATACAGATTTCCGCCGTCCGCATACTGGACTTTGATGTAGTCTTTAATTACATGATCCTGCTCAATCTTTTCGATACCGCGATAAATTCCCAGGCCATGACTCTCATGGACCACATAATCGCCCACCGTCAATTCGGTAAAGCTGTTGATCTTTTTTCCTTCGTAATTATATTTCTTACGCTTTTTCTGACGTTTTTCTACGCCAAACATATCGCTCTCGGTAATGACAACGAACTTGATCAGTGGGTACTCGAATCCTTTGTGAAGCTTTCCGTATGTGACCAGGATCTCACCTTTTTCCACCGGTCTGCTCGGATCATCCGGACAAAAGGCTCTCAGATCATATTCTCTCAAATCTCCCGCCAGACGACTGGCTCTCGTTCTGGATGCAGAAAGGAGTACCACGCGGTAGCCGTCCTTTTTCCAGCGGCTCAGATCCTTGATCAGCATCTCAAAACTACTCTGATAAGAATTGACGTTTTTACCGGTTATGCTGTATTTGCACTTCACTGTCATTCCCGGAAGTCTCTGATCGAGACCAGTCATGAGTACACATTCCGGAGCCTGAGCCGCTGCCAGAATGGCTTTTGCAGAAAATAACAGGTCGGTCTGCCCCGGAAGAAGGTAACCCTTTTCCAGACGGTGCGTCATACTCTCACGAAACTCCGTCTCCACAACCTCTGCCTTTTCCTGCAGTCGCTGCGGTTCATCCAGAAAGATCGCAAGACTTCCTGCTGTTTTCATATAGTCCAGGAATGAAACCGTTTCCTTACAGAAATACTGAACATAGCTGTCCAGATTCTGCACTTCGAATCCTTCACGGATTCCGTCACAAAGCTCTTTCGCGATCATCTTAATTCGATGGGCTTCTTCATTTTTCCCTTGTTCGCGTAAAAGTTTCTCCTGTTTCTTCCATTCTTTTTCAAT
>JAZOVL010000323.1:0-7992 GCA_045658685.1 Pilosibacter sp. | reverse complement strand
AGATTGTAAAACGATCATCCATAGAAAGATGGGCGATACCGTCACCAAAGAATTCCATAGATTTATAAAGAGCACCGTCCACACCGATCATACCAATAATGTGGAGAATGATATCTTTACCGCTGATCCACGGATTCGGTTTTCCTGTCAGGACAAACTTTAATGCGGACGGAACTTTGAACCATGCTTTACCGGTTACCATACCGGCTGCCATATCTGTACTTCCGACACCTGTAGAAAATGCACCAAGTGCACCATATGTACATGTATGAGAATCCGCACCAATCACAGCATCACCTGCCACTACCAGACCTTTTTCCGGAAGCAATGCATGCTCGATACCCATACATCCAACATCAAAATAATTCACGATCTCATGCTCGTTTGCAAAATCACGACAACATTTACAGTTCTCTGCAGATTTAATATCCTTATTTGGAATAAAATGATCCATAACCAGAGCGATCTTCTCTTTATCAAACACGCTCTGTTCATTCATTTTTTTCATCTCATTGATCGCAACCGGAGAAGTAATATCATTTCCGAGTACCATATCCAGATTCGCTTCGATCAACTGTCCTGCCTCTACTTTATCTAATCCGGCATGCGCTGCCAAAATCTTCTGTGTCATTGTCATTCCCATATGGATGTCTCCTTTCTCACTTCCTGATTCGATTTCTGTTATTGACATTTTAACACATCCGTAACTATAATAGAAATACATAATAAGAATAGTAAGTATGAAAAGGGGTTATGAATATGGAACAACATCTTTCCCAATATCGCATTTTCTACGAGGTCGCACGATGTGGCAATATCTCTCGCGCTGCCAAAGAATTATATATCAGCCAACCAGCCATCAGCAAAGCCATCAGTAAATTGGAAGAAAGTCTGAACACCAAACTTTTCATTCGAAACTCCCGCGGTGTTCAACTGACCAAAGAAGGAAATGTCTTATTTCAACACATAAATTCTGCCTTCGAATCCATCAACCGCGGCGAACGAGAGCTGAAAAGAATCCATGAGTTCCATATTGGACATTTAAAGATAGGAGTCAGCAATACACTCTGCAAATATGTACTTCTTCCTTATTTAAAAGGATTTGTCGAGAAATATCCCCACGTTAATATCTCCATTGAAAGCCAGGCAACCAACCACACACTGGAAATGCTTGAAGCACGAAACATTGACTTGGGCCTCGTAGCAGAACCTAAAAATCGCAAAAACCTGATTTTCACCCCTGTCATGGAAATCAGCGATGCTTTTGTCTGCACACCGTCTTACATGGAACATCTCCTTCTCCGTGAGGGTAAAACACCAAATATCTTCCAGACCGGTAATATCATCCTGCTTGACCGCAGTAATATGAGCCGCAAACATGTAGACTCCTACCTCACAGACAATCAGATTGAAGTGAATCAGCTGCTGGAAGTAACGGATATGACTCTCGGTATTGAATTTGCCAAAATAGGTCTTGGAATCTCCTGTGTTGTAAAAGAATTTGTCACAGAAGAATTAAAAAACGGAACCCTGATCGAGATTCCGTTAGATTTGCCGATTCCGAAACGTGTCATCGGTTTTGCTTATCATAATTCAGATGAGTCAGAGACCTTACATGAATTTTTGGATTTCTGCAAATAATTTTCCAGACTTCCATACTTGAACACCATTTTTAACTCAGATCCGATACTGTTCATCACAGTCTCGTCTGGAATTTCATCTCTGGAAAACCAGCCGGCCTCAGAAAGTTCATCATCCTGCAGCACGATGGTATCATTATCTCCATCTAATTCGGCAAAAAAGCCAATCATCTCTGTGTCAGAAAATGCCCATGGCTGGCTCTTGTAGTATCGAATGTTCTTGACCTTAAGACCGACTTCCTCCATGACTTCACGACGAACCGTATCTTCGAAAGTCTCTCCAATCTCAACAAAGCCGGCTATCAGAGCATATCCACGGTAAGGATTGCTGCTTACACGATATCTGGACATGACAATCTTGTCTCCGTTGGTGATCGCAACGATAACTGCAGGAGAAATCTTCGGGTACTCGGTCTGACCACAATGTGGACATACCAGTGCCCGTTCTTTTTTACTGTCTTCTGTTCTGTGACCGCATCGTCCACAATACTTTCTGCTCTCTTTCCAACGATGGATCTGAGTCGCTGTAATACCTGCAAACGCCTGATACATCGGAGTCATCGTGCGGAAAACAGGAGTTTTACAAAATTCAAATCCATGTTCCTCTCCTTGTTTCATATCCGTCACATAGTAATATTTCTTATGATCAATAGCAAACAAATAATATGCATTTGATTTCAGATCTGCTTTTTCATTTGGAAAATCTGCGAAGCTTGGAATTTCATAACTGCTGTCCGCTTTTTTTCTAAGCAACGTCTGATTATTTTTCATATAAAGGACATAGTCGTAATCCTGAGCCTCAGGCTGTCCATATGTAAGATCAAATTTGTGTGGTCCGATATCCTGGATCATAAGTGTCGTTCTCCTTTATTTCATCATTATTTCCATGATAAAACAGCCCTCGTTTTTTGTCAAATTATTCCTTGACTCTGCGAGACTCTTCTTATATAATCATTCCTGTTGTTTTGACTACAAAAGACATTGTTCACAATGAAAGGAGTCCTTATGCAGCAAGAAAACAAAATGGGCGTTATGCCCGTCAATAAATTAATTATTTCCATGTCTCTGCCAATGATCATTTCCATGCTTGTACAGGCACTATACAACATCGTTGACAGTATGTTCGTTGCCCAGATCAGCGAGAATGCACTCACTGCCGTGTCCCTTGCATTTCCGGCCCAAAACCTGATGATTGCCGTTTCTACCGGTACCGGAGTCGGTATCAATGCAAGCCTCTCTAAAAGTCTCGGTGAAAAACACTTTAATAAAGCAAATCAGATTGCAAATCATGCAATCTTCCTTGCCTTCTTAAGTTACCTGGCATTTGCTGTCTTTGGTATCTGCTTTGCCGAAACCTTTTATAGAATGCAGACAGATATTCCGGAAATTATCGAATATGGTACGATCTATTTAAGAATCTGCACGATTTTTTCCGTTGGTCTGTTCTTTGAAATCACATTCGAGCGATTAATGCAATCCACCGGTAAGACATTCTATTCTATGATTGTTCAGGGTACCGGTGCCATCTGCAATATCATCCTCGACCCGATCTTTATCTTTGGTCTCTTCGGAATGCCGAAGATGGGAGTTGCAGGCGCCGCCATCGCCACAGTTGCCGGCCAGATGACTGCAGCGATTGTCGGATTTATTCTGAATCGTGCCAAAAATACTGAGATTAAAGTTTCTCTTAGAAACTTCTGCCCGGAAAAACATATTATCAGTCAGATCTACTCCGTTGGTATCCCATCCATTATCATGGCATCCATCGGCAGTATTATGACATTCGGTATGAATAAGATCCTCATTGGATTTTCTTCTACCGCAACAGCTGTATTTGGTGTATATTTCAAGCTCCAGAGCTTTATCTTCATGCCTGTATTCGGTCTGAACAACGGTACTGTTCCGATTATCGCATATAACTACGGTGCAAGAAGACCGGAACGTATTACAAAAACATTAAAATTAGCGATCATCTATGCTGTTTCCATTATGACCGTTGGTTTTGCAGCATTCCAGCTGTTCCCGGACAAGCTCCTAATGATCTTCAATGCTTCGGATCTTATGCTTGAGATCGGTGTTCCGGCCCTGAGGATCATTTCTCTCAGCTTCATGGCTGCAGGATACGGTATCGCATGTTCTTCCATGTTCCAGGCTCTTGGCCATGGTATGATGAGTCTTTGGATGTCCGTTGTCCGACAGCTGGTTGTACTCCTTCCAGTTGCATTTATCATGTCCAAGGTTGGCGGTCTCAACTACGTTTGGATCGCATTCCCGGTTGCAGAAATTTCCTCTGTAATCCTTGCGACTGTATTCTTATTAAAAATATATAAGCAGAAAATTCTGCCGATGAAAGAACACGGAGAATCATAATCACACATTACAAACAGGTGCCTCACACATCCAACACGGATGTATAGGCACCTGTTTTTCTTATCTATGCTGCTTTTTATCTAAATTTACCTGTGCCGGATTGTCTAAAAGTGCTCCATCTTCCTGAAACCGCGACCCATGGCACGGACAGTCCCACGTCCGTTCATATCGATTCCATTTCAACCTGCACCCCAGATGCGGACATCTGGGTGTTTGCAGAGTAACAAAATTTTTCATCGTATTTGCGCATTCTCTCAGCAACATACGAACAGCTTGTTTCGTCCACGGCCTTTGGGGAGATACCATCGACGCATATGGATTCGTTTTTCCTAAAATCAGATCCCGAATTACCATTGCTGCCGCCATAGATCCGGTCATTCCCCATTTTTCAAACCCGGTCGCCACGTACCAGTTCGGGCGCCTATTGGAATACATGCCTATATAGGGAAGAGAATCCAACGTCATGCAATCCTGCGCCGCCCAACTCGCAACTTCCTCATACTCCGGCCAAAAATCTGCTGTATCTCTGCGCAACGCTTCATATGGATCCTGCGCCTGCTGCACTCCGGTACGATGACTCTTTCCACCCACAAGAATCACATCTTTTTCCCTTCGAAATGATAAACCATCTTGATCAATCCCATAATATATTCCATTTTCCACTCCGGCTTCAGGAACACGCACACCCAAAACATAACTCCGCTCCTGATGCATCTTTGCAAAGTAAAATCCAGGAAAATTCACAAATGGAAAATGTGTGGAAAAAATAATCTTCTTTGCCTCTACACTGCCATGTTCCGTAACAACCTGATTTCCTTTGACTCTCAATACTCTCTCATATTCATAAATATCCAGATCTTTTACCACCGCAGATAAAAATTCCAACGGATGAAACTGCGCCTGGTTTTCATATTTCAAAGCCATCTTAATCGGAAATGGAAGTTCTGTCTCATAGACAATGGATGCCTTAATACCGGCTCTCTTTGCCTCAGTCCGTTCCTGTTCGAGAGATTCAGCTCCCTTCTCGGTCTTTGTATATAGATATGAAGGAAGACGTTTAAATCCGCATTCAATCCCACACCCACGCACAATCCTCTCATATTCATCAATGGCACGTTCGTTTAATCGTCCAAACTTCTTCGCCGTCTGTTCGTCAAAAACACTCGCCAATTTGGAATAAATAATCCCATGCTGGGACGTAATCTTCGCCGTTGTATTCCGAGTCTGACCGCTGCAGACTTCATTTGCTTCCAATACAATTGCCTGAACACCGGATTCTTTTAATAAATAAGCGCACAAAAGCCCCGCCATTCCTCCGCCAATGATCACAACTTCCGCTGCATTTGGAAGTGCCTTTCTTTCCGTCAGAATCCGGGGGCTTTCGTCTGACCATATGGATCTCATTTTCATCACCTCTGGGCATAGTGTTTCCCTTTTTTCATTTTATAATCTTTCTTCCTTTTGACACTTAGTGAATGTCATCTTTCCCAACATTATCACATATAGTTAAAAGTGAATATTTGTTTTTTGTGCTGTTAACTTGAACCATAGCAAAAGACTATTCCTGTGGATATTGGAAAGAATTTATCTTCAAAAGTAAAATATCTGTAAAACGAACAATAGGAGACAAACCGTGCAGATTGATTACAAATCCCTTGGTTCCCGTATCAAAGAGGCGCGAAAAAATAAGGGGCTCACGCAAGAGCAGCTTGCCGAACGTGCTGATTTATCGACCACTCATATAAGTAATATTGAAAATGGTAATGCAATCCCCAGCTTACAGGCATTTGTTAATATCGTAAACGCTTTGTCCATCTCCTCTGATGCGCTTCTCTGTGACAATGTCAATCAGTCCAGGGATGTCTACAAATCGGAAGCCCAGGAAATTCTGGACAGCTGCAACACCATCGACGAGGTTCGTATCGTAACAGATACTATGAAGAATACACTCAACACCCTTCGAAAATACCACAAACCACACTGACCATTCTCCCTATTTCCGAGGACCATTTATGTATAAAAATAAATCTGAAACCGGTGCCAACAACATATGCGGCTCCAAAATCCGTGCCATTCGGAAAGCATTGCCCATAAAAACATCTCAGCGGAAACTTGCTGAAATGCTCCAGATCGAAGGTCTGGATGTGGATAAAAATGCTGTTCAGCGCATTGAATCCGGTTCACGCTTTGTTACAGATATTGAATTAAAAATCATTTCCAAAGTACTTAAAGTGTCTTACGAGGAACTTCTGAGCTAATCCCCAAACGCTAGGACTGAAAACTATACGCTGCACGCAGTCGTTCCTGGTCTAAGAAATCCAGATACTGACACAACCTGCGTTCATCCACACCTCGAACCGGTTCCTCTGACCGCATTCGAAATGCCAGAAACGCCGGAGGATGCTTTTCATCCCACATCCGTTTTCGCTTCATTCCCATAGAATCCTGCTCCACTACGAGCATGTCCTCCATGGAAATATTGAGCAAACGGCCAAGTGTCAATAAATTCTCCGTGCTGGGTAATGCTCGCCCATTCAGCCACTTATAAATAGCCTGTGGACTTTCCAATTCCATCTCCTCCTGCACTTCACGCACCGTAACACCATACCAGTTCATCAACTTTCGTAATCTTCTCCCTGTTTCCACCTTCGAAATCTTATACATACAAATCCCTCCAGTCAAACCAATTTCTCTCCATGTACCTATATCATACACGATATTTACCCAAATGTCATTGAACCGCCAGTTAAATTGTTACGCCTGTTTTTAAAACAATTCAGACAATTTACTTCTTATTTACTTTTTTTAAACTTACGACTGCTTCCGTATGGGCAGTCATCGGGAACATGTCTACGGCCCATGCTTCCTCGGCCTCATACCCTTTCTTCTTGAACCACACCAAATCTCTTGCCAGCGTGTCCGGACCACAGGATACATACACAACACGACTCGGACCAAGCGTTGCCACTGCATTGACAAACTCCTCTGTACTGCCGCTTCTCGGCGGATCCAGGAACACCACATCAGCCTTCGCTCCCTGCGATGCCATCTGTACCATGAATTTTCCTGCATCATTATTATAGAAACGAATGTTGTTTACCTTGTTCATCTTCGCATTGGTTCCCGCATCGCGGACTGCGTCTTTATTCAACTCTACACCAATTACTTCCTTTGCCCCGGCAGACGCAGCAATACCGATTGTTCCGATTCCACAATACGCATCGATCACCGTTTCCTTGCCTGTCAGTCTGGCTGCCTTAATTGCAAGGTCATAGAGTTTTTCTGTCTGGATCGGATTGATCTGATAAAAGGACTTGGAAGAAATTCGAAATTTCTTTCCGCACAGCTCATCCACGATAAATCCCGGTCCATAAAGTACCTGCTCTTTGTCACCAAGAACCATGCTGGTTCCGCGGTTATTCACATTCTGAACAACAGTCGTGATTTCCGGATGAACCTTTCTCAATGCTTTGACAAAATTATTCTTGGATGGAAATACCGGAGATGCGGTCACTAAAACAACCATGATCTCTCCTGTCTTATGTGCAGTACGGATCAGCACATGGCGCAGAAATCCAAATCCGGTATCTTCATCGTAAACTTTCATTTTAAAAGACGGAAGCAGCTCACGAACTGTTTTGATAATTGCATCTGCTTTCTCATTTTCAATCAGACAAACATCCACTGGAAGAATTGTATGCGTACCTTCTTTATATACACCAGAGATAATCTTTCCTTTTCTGTCACGGCCGAATACTGCATGAACTTTGTTTCTGTAATGGTATGGATCTTCCATACCTACAACCGGATGAACCTTGCAAAACGGTTTCAAAAGCTGAGTCACTTCTTTATGCTTCTTTTTTAACTGTTCCTCGTATGGCAGATCCAGATATTGGCAGCCACCACATTTTTTAAAATTCGGACACTTGTTCATATTTTAATCTCCATGAATTCTCTTGATTTTTTATTTTCTTAAGTCGGA
>JAZOVL010000322.1:0-16257 GCA_045658685.1 Pilosibacter sp. | reverse complement strand
TGGAATTGGCAGCCGTTTTGGCGGTGGTATCAAGCAGTTGGAACCAGTTGGTCCAAGTGGAGAAATCATCATGGATTATTCCATTCATGATGCATTAGAGGCCGGATTTGATAAAATTGTATTTATTATAAGGAAAGATCTGGAAAAAGATTTTAAAGAGATCAATGGAAACCGGATTGAAAAATTTGCTGAAGTTGAGTACGTTTTCCAGAAAATGGAAGATCTTCCAGAGGGCTTTTCTGTTCCGGAAGGCAGAACAAAACCGTGGGGAACAGGTCAGGCGATTCTGGCAGCAAAAGATGTGATCAAGGAACCGTTCATCGTCATCAACGCGGATGATTATTATGGAAAAGAAGGATTTAAACAAATTCATGATTATATGATCAACGAGATGGATGAGGACGGAGAACTGTACGATATGTGCATGGCAGGTTTTGTGCTTCGCAACACACTCAGTGAAAACGGCGGTGTTACACGCGGAGTCTGTTCTGTCGATGCGAATGGATATCTGTCCAAGGTAACAGAAACCTACAATATTTATCAGGATAAAGATGGAATGCATGCGACAACCCGTGACGGTGAACCGGTAGAGGTTGAGGCAGATCAGCATGTGTCCATGAATATGTTCGGTCTTCCGGCAAGGTTTTTAGAAGAGTTGGAAGAAGGATTCCCGAGGTTCCTGGCAAACATCAAGGATGGAGATCTGAAAGCAGAGTATCTGCTCCCGACGATCGTTGACCGTTGTATTCGTGAGAAGAAAGGAACTGTTCGCTTATTAGAGACTCCGGATAAATGGTTCGGAGTGACGTACAGAGAGGATAAGCCGACAGTGGTTGCTGCGATCCGCAAGCTGGTCGATGACGGAGTATATCCGGAAAAGCTTTTTTAATGCATAAGGCTTTTGGTAAATTAACGTTCCCGCTCTCTTCTGCATAGTATATCCTAACAGGATTTCTGTATGAGGAGCGGGAATTTTTATGGAAACGGTATATCGCGGATATCCACAGAAATATGAGAATGAGCCGTATCAGATTTATAACCGGGAATTTCAACAAAACCGGCCGGGAGAATGGGATGACCGGCGGAGGGCACAGGCGGAATATGAGTATGTCCGGGGGCTGTATCCCTTGAATATGAGAGAATGGCAGCGGTTTGTGGAAGAAGAGTTTGATCGGAATGACGGTCCGGGCAGTGCGATTTATGATGAATGGCCGGATCGGGAATGGCTGTATGGAATGCGGAGCCGGATCATGAGAAATGCAGGAGAGCAGGGCGGTATTTCGAATGAGGATGCGGTCATGGTCATGATGCTTCACGAAATGCTTCGCAGACGAAGAACGAATAATATGCCTTTTAGGAGGCAATGATATACAGAAGAAGTAAGGAAGAGACCGAATGAAAACGGGAAAAAAGATTGCAGTATTGTCTGCCGTGTTTTTGATTGCGGCAGTTGTTTATTTTATGTGGCCGATGGGCCGGACAGAGGAAAGCGGAGAGCAGATCACTTATACCGCCATGAAGGAAGCGACTCTTCCGATGGTGTATCCTAAGATGGGAGAGATTATGCTGGCTCCGCTGCTTGGATACCGTGAAGAAAAGGCTGTTACGGCAGAACGCAACAGTCTTCTTGTGCTGCCGGAAGATCGACGACTGGAAGTGGTTGTAGCTGATGCGAAGGAAGTGGTATCTCTGGGATATGAGATCCGCAGTCTGGACGCGGAGCATTTGATCGAGCGTACCGAGTTAAAAGACTGGAAACTGGAGAATGGATTGATTCCGGTAACTCTTCCGATCCAAAATCTGATCGATGGGGAAACGGAATATCAGCTCGGGATTCGCATGGGATTAAAAGATGGTTCGGAGGCCTGGTATTATTCCAGAATTATCGACACCGACAGTGCACATACTATGGATATGCTGGCACTGGCAGCTGAGTTTTCTCAGAAAACATTTCATTATGAATCAGCGCAGGACCTGACCATGTACATGGAGACCTCTCCGAGTGCAGACAACAGCAGCTTTGGTGTGGTGACACTGAAAAATAATTTCAATCAGATGACATGGGGCACCATGGGGATTGAGCAGAGCTCCGAACCTCGTATCATGTTAAAGGAGCTGGACGGCGATGTGGCCAACGTGGAGTTGAAATATGAAGTTTCCAGAACGGATGATGTGAATGGAATCGAAATATTTATGGTTACAGAGAATTTCACGATGAAATGGACCAATCAGCGAATCTACATGATGGATTATGAGCGCCGGATGAATGAGGTGTTTACGGGAGATCGTGACTGCTTTTCAGGAAAGCGGATTCTTCTGGGCATTTCCGACGGTGACGGTCAGTATGTGGTAAATAGTGCTGACGGACGTTACGTGACATTTGTGAATAATCGGGAACTTTGGTCTTATGATACAAAAGAAGGAACGATTGCGCTGGTGTTTTCCTTTGCAGATACCGATGAAGGAAGAACATTGGACGTAAGAGCATATGAGGACCGTCATGGTATTGAAATTCTTCAGGTGGAAGATAACGGCGATATTGATTTTCTGGTTTACGGGTATATGAACCGCGGTACTCATGAAGGGTGGACCGGTGTTTCCTATCATAGTTATCATGCAGAGGATAATATGCTGGAAGAGCAGTTTTTCATTCCGGTTTCGGAATCATATGAAGAACTGGCTGATGATATCCGGCAGTTGGCATATGAGGGAGAAAATGGAAATCTCTATTTATATATGAAAGATTCCATTTACGGAATTGATATGACCAGTCATGAATATATAGTGGTAGCTTCTGGGCTTAGCAGAGAGCGATTTGCGGTCAGCGCCAATTCCTCCAGGATTGCATGGCAGGAGAATACCGGACTGTATGATTCAAAGATTCTGCATATCATGGACTTAAATACCGGAAATAAGACGCAGATCGGTGATGGAAAAGGTGATTCTTACCGGATTTTAGGGTTTGTCGGAAATGACTGTGTTTATGGCGTTGGAAATTCCGGAGATTATATGATGTCCGGAGACCGAGTGATGGGCCTTTATTTAAAATCACTGGAAATAGTGGATGAATCCATGGAAACTGCCATGCATTATGAAAAGAGTGGATATTATATCCGTGACGCTGTCGTTGATGAGAGCCGAATCCACATTACGAAGGTCCGTGAACGTGTAAATGGATTTTTTGAGGAAGTATCGGAAGATACTCTGGTCTGCAATGTAGAGACCGCGCAAAAGAAAACAGATGAGATTGGGTGGTATGCTTCCAATGTAAAAGGCAGAATATATTTTGTTCAGCTGGCAAAGGAAATTTCCTCCAATCAAAAGATAAAAAGAGTGTCTCCTAAAAAACTGGTATCCGGAGAAGACCGGGTGCTCGTCCTGGATAACGGAAGCTTTGCAGACACAGATGTGACAGAATTTTATGCATATGGCCGTGGCCGTTGTCTCGGTATTTTTGCTGATTTTTCAGAAGCAGTTCAGGTTGCTTACGATAACATGGGATTTGTATCTGTTGGCGCGAATGCTCCGATCTGGAGTCGTATCAATAAGCCAAATGCTTATTTTATGAGAGATGTCCAGAATGCTGTGAAGCAGTTTGAGCAGAAGAAAGAATTGTTTACAGGTGTGAGTCGGAGTTTGGAAGACGGGCTGGCTCTTGATGCTTCCGGAACTGCACTGAGTCAGATCTTGTATTTTGTCGGTCAGAATCATCTGGTACTTGTGAATACGGGATATGGCAGATATCAGTATCTGACTGGATATGATCAGGCTCATGTGCGAATTTGGGATCCAATGTCTGAACAATCTGAAACTATTGCCCTTGAAACTGCAAAAGAGCGATTTGAAAAAGCCGGTAATGACTTTATTTGTTTTATTTCTGAAAAATAAAGGAAAAACCATGCTTTACAAATGGTGAGAGTGTGTTATAATTTATTAGTCAAAGTATAACCAAAATTCTGAAATTGGAAAGAATTCCGTTTGCAGTGGAATTCGTTGATTCGATATATAGAGGTGCAGTATGAAACAGTACATTATGAAGGGCGGTAATCCTCTCGTTGGCGAGGTTGTGATCGGCGGAGCCAAGAACGCGGCCCTGGGAATTCTGGCAGCAGCCATTATGACAGACGATGACGTCATCGTGGAAAATCTGCCGGATGTCAGCGATATCAATGCGCTGATCGAGGCAATCTGCCATCTTGGTGCAAAAGTTGAGCGTCTGGATCGCCATACGGTAAAGATCAATGCAAAAGAGATTCACGCCGTTACCGTTGAAGATGAGCATATGCGAAAGATCCGTGCGTCTTATTATTTTATCGGCGCATTGCTTGGTAAGTATAAAAGTGCGGAAGTTCCGCTTCCGGGCGGCTGTACGATCGGAAGCCGTCCGATCGACCAGCATTTAAAGGGCTTCCGTGCGTTAGGTGCAGATGTAAATATATCATCCGGAGCAGTTCTGGCGCATGCGATCGACCTGATCGGCAGCCATATTTATCTCGACGTGGTTTCTGTTGGTGCAACCATCAACATTATGATGGCAGCAGCGATGGCAGAAGGCGAGACTATCTTGGAGAATGTTGCGAAGGAGCCGCATGTAGTTGATGTGGCCAACTTCCTGAACAGCATGGGTGCCAACATCAAAGGTGCAGGTACAGATGTGATCCGTATTAAAGGTGTAAGACGTCTTCATGGAACGGTTTATTCCATCATTCCGGACCAGATCGAGGCAGGTACATTTATGTGTGGTGCGGCGATCACACGCGGAGACATTACGGTAAAGAATGTCATTCCGAAGCACATGGAGGCAATTTCTGCGAAACTTCTGGAGATGGGCTGTGAAGTAGTGGAGTTTGATGAGGAGATCCGCGTAGTCGGAAAACCGAGACAGCGCCACATGAATTTCAAGACACTGCCGTATCCGGGATTCCCAACGGATATGCAGCCACAGATGACGGTTGCACTGGCTCTTGCAGAAGGTACCAGCGTGGTTACAGAGAGCATTTTCGAGAATCGTTTCAAATACGTGGATGAGCTTGCCCGCATGGGTGCGAACATCCAGGTGGAAGGTTCTGTTGCGATTGTAGAAGGTGTTAAGGCGTTCACCGGTGCACAGGTTGAAGCTCCGGACCTTCGTGCAGGCGCGGCGCTCGTAATGGCAGGTCTTGCAGCGGAAGGTTATACAACCGTAAGTGAGATCGAGTACATTGAGCGTGGATATGAGAATTTCGTTGAGAAGCTTCATCTCCTGGGTGCCAATATCGAGCAGATAGATTCAGAGAAAGAAGCTCAGAAATTCAAACTTCGTGTAGGATAGAAAAAAATGAGGATTCCACAAAAAGCCTCTTGACAATTGGCGGAGAATCCGATATTATACTGTCTGCAACAATTGAATAAAAGTTCGCAAAGCAATATCCCTTATTCAGAGTGATGGAGGTACATAGGACCTGTGAAGTCACGGCAACCCCTGTTAATCGCGAGAGCGAGAGGGCAGGAAGGTGCCAGCCTGAGCGAGAAATCGAGCAATAAGAGGATTTGATATAAACTGTTAAATCAAGTCCGCTTAAAGTATGTCAAGCGGACTTATTTTAATTTTCGTGAAAACAAAAAAGGAGAAAACATGGAGAAGAGATTATTTACTTCCGAGTCCGTAACAGAAGGACATCCGGACAAAATGTGTGATGCAATTTCCGATGCGGTTCTTGATGCGATCATGGCACAGGATCCGATGGCTCGTGTGGCGTGTGAGACAGCTGTGACAACAGGTCTTGCAGTAATCATGGGTGAGATTACAACAAGCGCATACGTTGATATCCAGAAGATCGTTCGTGAGACAGTTCGCGAGATCGGTTACGACAGAGCAAAATACGGCTTCGACTGCGATACTTGCGGTGTAATTACAGCAATTGATGAGCAGTCTGCAGATATTGCTATGGGTGTTGACAAGGCACTCGAGGCAAAAGAGAACAAGATGACAGATGATGAGATCGAAGCGATCGGTGCGGGTGACCAGGGTATGATGTTTGGTTATGCTACAAACGAGACACCGGAATTTATGCCGTATCCGATTTCCCTTGCACACAAGCTTTCCAAGCGTCTCACAGATGTCAGAAAGGATGGCACACTGCCATATTTAAGACCGGACGGAAAGACTCAGGTTACGGTAGAGTACGATGAGAACGGTAAGCCGCTCCGCCTTGATGCAGTTGTACTTTCTACACAGCATAATGAGAACGTAACTCAGGAGCAGATCCACGCGGACGTAAAAGAGCACATCTTCAAGGCAGTTCTTCCGCAGGAGATGATCGATGAGAACACAAAGTTCTTCATCAATCCGACAGGCCGTTTTGTAATCGGTGGTCCGCACGGTGATACAGGTCTTACAGGCAGAAAGATCATCGTTGACACATACGGTGGCTACGCTCGTCACGGCGGCGGTGCATTCTCCGGTAAGGACTGCACAAAAGTTGACCGTTCCGCAGCATATGCAGCACGTTACGTTGCAAAGAACATCGTAGCAGCAGGACTTGCAGATAAGTGTGAGATTCAGCTTTCCTACGCGATTGGTGTTGCACAGCCGACATCCGTTATGATTGACACATTCGGAACAGGTAAACTTTCTGATGAGAAGCTGGTTGAGATGATCCGTGAGAATTTCGATCTTCGTCCGGCTGGTATCATCAAGATGTTAGATCTTCGCCGCCCGATCTACAAGCAGACAGCAGCTTATGGTCACTTTGGCAGAACTGACGTTGAGTTACCGTGGGAGAAACTTGATAAGGTTGAAGATTTAAAGAAATATTTATAATTTGAGATAAAAAATGGAATGGCGTCCTCGTGAGAGGATGCCATTTGGTTATATGTCAACTGGAATCAAGAGTGTGATATCGTTGCAAAGGAGAATAATTATGGAAATGACAAAAGAACTAGAAGTATTTCGCAGCGCTCCGGTGCCCAAAGCCGTTCTAAAAAATGCGGTACCGGCGATGATTGCAATGCTTATGGTATTAATTTACAATCTGGCTGACACACTTTTCATAGGCCTAACCCATGATGCCTATCAAGTAGCTGCCGTATCTATGGCAACCCCTGTATTTTTGATTTTCATGTCTGTGGGCACTGTTTTTGGTATTGGCGGAACTTCGGTGATTTCCAGGGCGCTGGGAGAAGGAAAGGCTGATTATGCGAGAAAAGCAAGTGCTTTCTGTATGTGGAGCTGTGTTGTAGTTGGAATTGTAATGTCTGCCATGTTCTTAATCTTTATGGAAAAAATCCTGATTGTAATGGGAACCAGTGCAGATACCTATGGTTTTGCGAAATCCTATCTTACCATTGTAACATTCAGTGGTCCTTTTGTTCTGATCGCGAATTGTTATTCCAATGTTATCCGTGCAGAAGGACAGGCTGGAAAAGCAATGATGGGACAGCTGCTTGGAAATCTTTTGAACATAATCCTGGATCCAATCATGATTTTAGGCTTTGATTTGGGAATTACGGGAGCAGCCATTGCCACTGCCATTGGCAACATTGTCGGTGCCTGCTACTATATTTTGTATTTTTTGCAGGGAAAATCCATCCTTAGTATTCACCCAAGAGATTTTATGCTGCGAAACAGGGTGTGCAGCAGCATTTTGTCTATAGGAATTCCCGCTTCCTTCGGTTCGCTCCTGATGAGTATTTCTCAGATTATTATGAACGGCCAGATGGCTTCCTTTGGAGATATGGCTGTGGCGGGAATTGGTGTGGCCTCTAAGGTAACCATGATCACAGGCATGGTGTGTATTGGTTTCGGTCAGGGTATTCAGGCTTTGCTCGGCTATTGTGTTGGTGCCAATCTCTGGGACCGTTTTAAGAAAGTTATGCGTTTCTCAGTCGTTTTTTCGTTGGCACTTAGCTTAACCATGACGATTATCTGCTATTTGTTTACGAATCAGATTGTAAGCATATTTCTTACGGAACCGGCGGCTTTCACATACGCGGCACAGTTTGTAAGAATCCTTTTATCAACCAGTTTCCTGTTTGGTGTTTTCTATGTTCTGGCAAATGCGCTTCAGGCCGCAGGCGCTGCAACTCCTGCACTGATCATTAATTTAAGTCGCCAGGGCTTCATTTATATCCCTGCTCTGTTTATTTTGAAGGCAAGCATTGGTGCAAATGGTTTGGCATGGGCGCAGCCAGTTGCAGATTTACTGTCTACGTTACTCGTGGTAATCCTCTATATTATTACAGTGAAAAAAATGGAAGTACGCAGGGGAAATCCTTCTATCTGACGAAATGATGAATGGGGCAAGTGATTTTGTGTCACTTACCCCATTCATTATTTTATCTATTCTATCCATGGCATTTCGCCAGAAAGAATTTTGAACTTACAGATTCTGGAAATCAATGGTTGCATTGCCTTCTGCATCGTAGATAACCGCATCCTTATCCATGATGAGTCTGTCAACGGTCTCGATCAGTGCTTTTGCGGACGGATAAGCCGGTTTGTAGTTGGCGATGATTTCCTTTGCTTTTGCACCGTCATTGCTGAGAAGCGCATCTGCCACAAAGAGCTGTGCTTTCGCGGAGTTCACGCAGAGTTTTTCTACGTCAATAACCTGGAAATCAATACCATGGACGATACCTGCTTCACCGCTTGCGAAGAACTGTACGCCCGGCATGATCTGTGTTACATCACCGAAGTCTGTAGTACCTGTCATCCATGCACCGTAGTCGAAGGATACACGGTCAGAACCAACCAGATCACCACAGCAATCCTCAGCCAGTTTCATCAAAGCCGGATCATGGAATGCCGGAGAATGACCCGGGCGGTCGGAGATTTCAACGCCTGCACCCATAGAGAGGGCAGCACCTGCCATAGCACGATTCAGTTTCTTATTTTCAAATTCGATGGCTGTCAGAGTTTTAGCACGAACATGGCTCTCTAATACCAGTTCATCCGGGATGATATTTACCGCACAGTTTACCCCCATTGCTACCGGATGGAAACGGATCATGTCTTTTTCCTGGAATGTTTCGCGGATGTTGTTGGCTGCCTGCATACCAAGCATCGCAGCGTACTGAGCATTGATACCAAGGTGCGGATAACCACCTGCGTGAGCGGATCTTCCCTTGAATTTTAATGTCTTCATGATGCATCCGTTGTTTCCGGCTGTACAGGAGAAATCGATGTTGGCTTCCGGAGCTGTGTTATTGCCGTGTACCATGACTGCAATATCAACGCCGTCAAAGAAGCCGCGCTTCATTAATTCGATCTTACCAGCAAAGAATGTGATAGTACCATCTTTACGAAGCTGCTCACGGAAACCGAGCTGGATCATTTCTTCGGCCGGAACAGTCATAAGACGGATTTTTCCGCACATACCATCGAGAGCACCCGGCTGTTTTAAAGCAGCAGCGATACCTAATAAAGTAGCTGCCTGTGCATGGTGACCGCAGCAATGAGTCATTCCATTTACAGATTCCGGATGGTTTGCAATGTCGAGAGCATCCAGTTCGCCCATGATCACGAGAGTCGGACCTGGTTTTCCTGTATCAATGTCTGTATAGAAGCCAGGAATGTTTCCTGCCTGTGTCAGTGTATAGCCAAGAGATTCGAACTGTTCTGTAAGATATGTATTTGCTTCCCACTCTGTAAATCCGGTCTGTGGATGAGCCCAGAGCCAGCGCTCGGAATCATAAATAAGCTGTTTGATCGCATCAACATGGTTTACAATCTGCTGTTGTCTGTTTGTCATAGTTCACGTTCCTCCTAAAACTGCAAAGGTTTTTATATTCTACTATTATAGCATTCATACGTTAAAAAACGAATGGTTTCTGCAAAGAAAATATTTTAGAATTGTTTTATAAACGAAGAAGTAGAAATATGCTATAATCTTTTTAGAATATTGCAGTAAAGGAGGCGCTGTACAAGCATGAAGATTCGTACGAGGCTTGCGGTCGCGTTTCTGACGATCACGGTTCTTCCGATCACATTGATTTATCTGGCGATTATGTCATTGTATGATTATCAGGGAAAGATGTTCAGTGAGACATATGGTCTGGAAGAGCAGGTGGATCTGGCATCTGGTGCTTCGATCCGTGTGTTCAGTCGTCTGACGGAAGCGATTCAGATGGAAATCGATCAGACATTGAAACAGAATCCAGAGAAGTTTCATGACCGGACCTATTTGGATAAGATGAATACAAGCCTTGCGAAGGCGCACTCTTTCCTGATTATTTTAGATGAGCAGGAGCTGATTTACACAGGAAATCAGGAGAAAACCCATGCGCTGGCTGCGGAAATCCGAAATTTTGAGGATTTGGGAAAGACCGCGTCCTGGGGGAATTATCTGGATGATGAAACGGAACATCTGATCAAACAGCGTGGGTTCCATTTCGCTGATGATTCAGAAGGAACGATTCTTCTGGTGACCAATGTTGTGGAGGTTATTCCGGAAGTAAAGTCCATGTTTATGGAAATGCTGGCTGCCAGTGGTATTATACTGGTGCTGACAGCTGCGATCATGGTTGCCTGGGTTTACCGTTCCATTTGGAAACCGCTGGGGCAGCTGCAGGAGGCGACAAAGCAGATTCGTGACGGAAATCTGGACTTTACGCTGGATGTGGACGATGAAGATGAGATTGGTCAGTTATGCCAGAACTTTGAGGAGATGAGAATCCGTCTGAAAGAAACGACGGAGGAAAAAATTCAGTATGATAAAGAGAGTAAAGAACTGATCAGCAATATTTCCCATGATCTGAAAACTCCGATCACTGCGATCAAAGGTTACGCGGAGGGAATCCTTGACGGTGTTGCATCTTCTCCGGAGAAGTTGGAACGCTATATCAGAACGATCTACAACAAAGCTAATGATATGGACCGCTTGATCGCGGAACTGACCTTTTATTCAAAAATCGATACAAACAAGATTCCATATGCGTTTGCGAAAATCAATGTCGCGGATTATTTTGGCGACTGTATCGATGAAGTGGGTCTGGATCTGGAAGCCCGTGGTGTAGAACTGGGTTATTTTAACTATGTAGATGAAGATGTTCTTGTCATTGCAGATGCGGAGCAGATTAAACGAGTGGTGGACAACATTATCGGCAACTCACTCAAATATATGGACAAGAAAAAGGGAATCATCAACATTCGGATTTTAGACGTTGGCGATTTCGTGCAGGTGGAGATTGAGGATAACGGAAAAGGCATCGGACAGAAAGAACTTCCGTATATTTTTGATAGATTTTATCGAACTGATTCTTCCAGAAACTCCGCGACCGGCGGAAGTGGTATCGGTCTCTCTATTGTAAAGAAGATCATCGAGGATCATGGAGGAAAGATCTGGGCGACCAGCAAACTGGGAATCGGAACAGAGATTCATTTCGTATTACGAAAAATCCACGCGTAAATAAGTGATGAAGCGATTTTGCAGATAAAGGAGCAGACTATGAGTAAGATTTTAATTGTAGAAGACGAAGTGAGCATTGCGGAACTGGAGAAGGACTACTTGGAATTATCCGGTTTTGAAGTGGAAATTGAAAATGACGGACACAGCGGATTAAAGCGTGCCCTGGAAGAAGATTTTGACCTGTTCATTCTGGATCTGATGCTTCCGGAAGTGGACGGATTTGAGATCTGTAAGAAGATCCGTGAAACGAAAAATACTCCGATCATCATGATCTCCGCAAAGAAGGATGACATCGATAAGATTCGCGGTCTCGGTCTTGGCGCGGATGATTATATTACAAAACCGTTCAGTCCGAGTGAGATGGTGGCGCGCGTGAAGGCACATCTGTCTCGCTATGAGCGTCTCATTGGCAGTGGTATGCCTGTGAACGATATCATCGAGATCCGTGGGCTGAAGATTGATAAGACTGCCCGTCGTGTATATGTGAACGGAGAAGAGAAGAATTTTACGACGAAGGAGTTTGATCTTCTGACGTTCCTTGCACAGAATCCGAACCATGTGTATACAAAGGAGGAATTATTCTCCAAGATCTGGGATATGGAGTCCATCGGAGATATTGCGACGGTTACCGTGCATATTAAGAAGATTCGTGAAAAGATTGAATTGAACACTGCGAAACCGCAGTATATTGAGACTATCTGGGGTGTGGGATACCGATTTAAGGTTTAGTTCAAAAAACGAGGTATTATCTAATTCAACAAGGGAGAATTGCGAAATCAATACAAAGGGGATAGATTATGAATAAGAAGGTATTATTGCAGGAAACGGAACTGTTTGTTCTTGATATGGATGGAACATTTTATCTTGACAATGAAATTATTGACGGTGCCTTGGACTTCCTGGAGCAGGTAAAACGTCTTGGAAAGCGTTTTGTGTTCTTCACAAACAACTCATCCAAATCTCCGAACACTTATATTGAAAAACTGGCAAAGATGAACTGCTTCATCGGGCGCGACCAGATTCTTACATCCGGAGACGTTATGATCCATTATCTGAAGAAGAATCATCCAGACCAGACCGTATATCTGGTAGGAACTCCGGATTTGGAGGCAAATTTCAGAGCCAATGGAATTAACCTGACAGAGGACCAGCCGGATGTTGTTGTGATAGGTTTTGATCTGACACTTACCTATGAAAAACTGATGCGTGCATGTCTCTATATCAGAAATGGTGCAGAGTTCCTTGCGACACATCTGGATATTAACTGCCCGACACAGAATGGTTTTATTCCGGATTGCGGAGCGATGTGTGCTGCAATCGAGCTGTCTACAGGAAAGGCGCCGAAGTATACGGGCAAGCCGTTTAAGGAGACAGTAGATTATGTCCTTGCAAAAACAGGTGCGGAACTGGAAAAAGTAACATTCGTTGGTGATCGTCTGTATACAGATGTAAAGACTGGTATTAACAATGGTGCTCATGGGGTTCTGGTGCTGAGCGGTGAGGCAAAGATCGAGGAAGTGGCAGTTTCAGATGTGACTCCGGATGCGATTTTTAATAATCTTAAGGATATGGCTGTAATGATGAAAACACTGTAATTGAGTGTTGAAAAATAATATAAATTCCGGACATATTGTGAATATACGAAGGAGAAATGAAGTAGTATGACGTATAAAAAACGATTTTTTGCATATTTTGCAGTAATGGTTCTGTTTAATATGGCTGCAAGTTTTGCACATCCGGTAACTCCGACAATCATTCAGGATCAGAACATGCATGATTATATGTTTGGTGTGGCACTTGGTGTTATGTTGATCACTAACTTCCTGATGTCACCATTCTGGGGAAAGATTAATGTATACATTTCTTCCAGACGTACATTTTTGATCGGATGTCTTGGCTATGCGGTGGCGCAGCTCTGGTTTGCGTTTTCCACCACAGAATTGATGGTTATTTTAGCCCGTATGTTTGCCGGGTTATTTACAGGTGGTATTTATGTAAGTTTCCTGACTTACATTGTTAATGTGGCCAATCCGGAAGATCAGGCCAAATACCTGACTTATAATGCAACGATCCAGAGTGTGGGCAGTGCGTTCGGATATATGATAGGTGGTTTCCTTGGAGAATTTTCCGTAAAAGGAACCTTTCTGATTCAGGTTGCCTGTATTTTGATCTCCGGTATCGCATTTTATTTTATCTGTGTTCCGGATGCCATTCCGGGCGCGAAGATCAACGGCAGGCAGTTGGCGAAGGAAGTCAATCCGTTCCAGGCATTTATGGACTGCAGACTGTTTATGAGTGTGGCATTTGCAATGCTGTTTGCAGTGAACATCCTGATCAACTTTGCGAATACCGGTTTCGACCAGGCATTTAACTATTACCTGAAGGATCAGCTTGGACTGACATCTTCTTATAACGGAATTATCAAGGCGGCGGTTGGCCTCGTATCCTTTGTTTCCAATATGACAATCTGCGTATGGATCATCAATAAGACAGATACAAAGAAGTCCATGACTGTGCTGGTTGCGATTTGTGCGGCTGCGGCTCTTGGAATTACTGTATTTGATAATATGGCGATCTTTATGGTACTTGGCGTGCTTGTTTACGCAGGATATTCTGTCAGCCTTCCGGTTATTCAGAATATGGTTGCGGCTCAGGCAGACCCGGCTCAGAAGAATCTGGTTATGGGATTCTATAATGCGACAAAATCCCTGGGCAGTATCGCAGGTTCCTTTATTGCAGGCGGTATTTATGCGGTAAATGCAAAGCTTCCGTTTGGTATCACATTTGTGATCTACGCGGTGGGTGTTGTGGCAGCATTCGGATATATGGTGTATGCAAAAAAGGAAAGATAAACCTTCTTGACAGATTTTCAGATTACTGATATAGTACAATACGGATTTAAGGGGAAGATTCGGGAGAGAACCTGGATCTTCTCTTTTTGTTTTGGATTCATGAAAGGAATATAGATGGAAACAGTAAGATTTGAAGAATTAAATTTAGATCCGCGCATCCTGCGTGCGATCACAGATATGGGATTTGAAGCAGCGTCTCCGATTCAGGCGCAGGCGATTCCGGTACAGATGGAAGGAAAGGACATGATCGGTCAGGCACAGACCGGTACAGGTAAAACAGCCGCATTCGGTATTCCGATGCTCCAGAAGATTGATCCGGACAATAGAAAAACACAGGCAATTATCCTTTGCCCGACACGTGAGCTGGCGATCCAGGTAGCAGAAGAACTTCGCAGACTTGCAAAATACATGGCAGGTATCAAGATTCTCCCGGTTTATGGTGGCCAGGAGATCATTAAGCAGATCCGTTCTCTGAAGGGCGGTGTGCAGATCATCGTTGGAACTCCGGGTCGTGTGATGGACCACATGAGAAGAAAAACCATTCGTACCGATGCGATCCACACAGCAGTTCTCGATGAGGCAGACGAGATGCTCAACATGGGCTTCCTTGAGGATATGGAGCTGATTCTCGGAGAAATGCCGGAGGAGCGCCAGACTGTGATGTTTTCTGCGACTATGCCGAGAGAGATTGCGGAGATCGCAAGAAAGTTCCAGAAGGAACCGGAAAATGTAAAAGTTGTAAAGAAAGAACTGACAGTTCCGGAAGTAACTCAGTATTACTACGAAGTAAAGCCGAGAAATAAAGTAGAGGTTATGTGCCGTCTTCTTGATATGTACTCTCCGAAACTTTCTGTTGTATTCTGCAATACAAAGAATCAGGTAGATGAACTGGTGCAGGCACTTCAGGGCCGCGGATATTTCGCAGAGGGACTTCACGGTGATTTAAAACAGGAGCAGCGAGACCGTGTTATGGACAGTTTTCGTAACGGCGCTACGGAGATCCTGGTTGCGACAGACGTTGCTGCCCGCGGTATCGACGTAGATGATGTGGAAGCAGTATTCAACTTCGATATTCCGCAGGATAATGAATACTACGTACACAGAATCGGTCGTACAGGCCGTGCAGGCCGTGTGGGCCGTGCATTCAGCCTTGCAGTGGGCAGTGAGGTATATAAGCTTCGTGATATCCAGAGATTCTGCAAGACAAAGATCATTCCGCAGGCGATTCCGTCCTTAAATGACGTAACTGCTATCAAGGCTGAGAAGATTCTTGATGAGGTAAAAGAGATCATCGAGGCAGGTGAGCTTGAGAGAATGACTCGTATCGTGGAGAAGAGACTTCTTGCAGAGGATTATACTTCCATGGAACTTGCAGCAGCATTCCTGAAGATGAACATGGGTGATGCCTACGAGGATATCGCAGAAGAAGGAAGAACAGGCCGAGATCTGGATGAGCTGGATCGTTGGGCAAGAAGAGATTCTCGTGGAGGTCATGACAGCCGCAGAGGCCGCGGAAGAGGCCGTGACCGCTATGATGATCTGGATGAGTACGTGGATCGCAAGACTGCAAGAGGCGGCGGCAAGGTTCGTCTTTTCATCAACCTTGGCAAGAATCAGAACATCAAGCCGGGCGATATCGTTGGTGCGATCGCAGGCGAGACTGGTATGCCGGGCAAGCTGATCGGAAGCATCGATATGTACGACAAGTACACATTCGTAGAGGTTCCGAGAGCCCAGGCAGATATCGTATTAGAGGCGATGAACCGTGCGAAGATCAAAGGCAAGAATGTGCATGTAGAAGTGGCAAATAAGAGATAAAATGTGGATTTAGGTTAGTAAAAATAAAATAGAAGTATCTGTAGAAAATTCCCAACTATCTCAAAATACGGCTGACTACCCTTGCTTCACTTCGTTTTATTCGCCCTTACGCCGATCGCGATAAGGACGTTTGCGATCTCTGTAAGGGCGCAAAACTTGTGAAGCTCAGTCGTCCAGCCTATCATTTGAGATATGTACGG
>JAZOVL010000321.1:0-13667 GCA_045658685.1 Pilosibacter sp. | reverse complement strand
ATAGCTGTCCAGATTCTGCACTTCGAATCCTTCACGGATTCCGTCACAAAGCTCTTTCGCGATCATCTTAATTCGATGGGCTTCTTCATTTTTCCCTTGTTCGCGTAAAAGTTTCTCCTGTTTCTTCCATTCTTTTTCAATTTTCTCCGCGCCATCCAGCAGATGATCACGGTCCAGCACCAATTCTGCCGCCGGATAAATGGTCACCGAATCCAGCTGCGCAATGGAACGCTGGCTCTCCGGATCAAAGGTACGGATCGAATCCACCTCATCGTCCCACATCTCAATTCGCACCGGAAGTTCCTCCGTCAGCGGATAAATATCAATGATTCCGCCTCGGATCGAGAACTGGCCCATGCCATCGACCTGACCCATGCGCTCATAGCCCATGTCTGTCAGGATTTCTTTCATATTATCTACATCCAGAATCTCTCCTGCTGCCACAGCCAGACAACGCTCCTGCAGCATAGAAAGCGGAAGCAGGTGATCCATCAGACCATCCACGGTCGTAACTACGACACCACCCTCATCTTCCAGCAAATGTTTGAATACCTGCATACGCTGTCGCGTGAGCAGGTTTCCATGAATATCGGAGCTGTAGAACAATAAATCTCTGGCCGGATACAGCCAGGTATTTTTACAGAAATAGCTGAAGTCATCGAAAAGCTCTTTGGCTCTTGTTTCGTCATGGGTAACAACTAATTTCCATGATTTCTCTGCGGATAGCTCGTGCATCACATGAACCTTCTGCGAATCAGTCACACCACAGATGTGGATCGGACCGTATCCCTTCATCAGATCACGTTTCATATCCGTATACTCCGCCAGTTCCACCAACGGATTCGCAAAAATCTCTCCCATACTTCCCTCTCTTTCTGCGTGTATAGTCCTAAAATATATTTCTTAAGCTTTCTTTTTATTGTGCACGTTCATCGCATGCTCAATTCCGCTTTCAATGATCTCGCACGCTGCATCTGCAGCCTCTTTGACGGCTTCAGCCATGATCTTTTTATCTTCCGCACTAAAATGTCCGAGCACATAGTCTGCCAAATCCATTCTGGACGGTTTCTCGCCGACTCCCACACGAACCCTCGGGAACTCCTGTGTTCCCAGATGCGCGATAATACTCTTGATACCGTTATGTCCTCCGGCACTGCCTTTTGCCCGTACACGGAGCTGACCCGGTGCCAGACTGATATCATCGTAAATAACAATAATGTCTTCCGGTGCGATCTTAAAGTAATCAGCCGCCGCTCGGATACTTTCTCCACTGGAATTCATATATGTCTGCGGTTTCAGAAGAATGCACTTCTGACCGCCGATCACTGCTTTTCCGCACAGACCTTTGTGCTTCTTCTCGGATACATCGGCACCAAGTTTATCTGCCAGTGCATCAATTACCATAAATCCTGCATTGTGTCTGGTTGTTTCATATTCTTTTCCCGGATTTCCGAGACCTGCAATTAAAAACATTGTATTTTCTCCTTAAAGATTTCACAACGGAGGTACCCACCGGATACCCCCGTCATCACTCATTCTCATTTTTCATCATTTTCTGACCGTATCACATTGCGCCTTCCAACCATGCTATCGTCTCGGATGAGCGCCATGATATGCCTCGCGCACTGCACCTGTTCCCACATACGCTGCATACATCTGTGTAGTCGCCAGATCCGAATGGCCCATCATCGTCTGAACAGCTTTCACATCCGCTCCGTTTCCGATCAGATGCGCCGCAAAGGAATGACGCAGTGTGTGTGGAGTAATATCTCCCTCGATTCCTGCTTTCATACCATACTGCTTGATGATCTTCCAGAAACCCTGACGGCTCATAGTTCCGCCACTGCAGTTAGTAAACAGCCACGGAGACTCATTTCCCTTCAGTAACTCCTCACGGGAAGACTCCATATATTTGGCAAGAGCGTCCTTGGCCACACGGCCGAATGGAACGGTTCTCTCTCTGTGCTCGTCTCTGCATGTGATAAAACCAATGGACATATTTACATCCGCAAGTTCCAGATGAATCAGCTCTGACACACGGATTCCCGTCGCATACAACAGCTCCAGCATCGCCCGGTCACGGATCTCCTTCGCAGAAGCTCCAGACGGCTGTGCCAATAAACGGCTCACTTCATCAATCGTAAGAATTGTCGGCATCTTCTTCTCAATCTTAGGCGCACGAATCGCATCCGACGGATCACGCTTAATGATTCCCTGCTTGAATTCATAATTAAAAAATGCCTTCATAGACGCCAATGTTCTGGACACAGTCGTAGATGCCTTTCCGGATTTTTCCAAATGCAGAACATATGAATTTAATACGGTTTTTGTAACTTTGGCTGTCTCTGTAATCCCCATCTCCTCCAGATAAGCAGCCAACTGGAGCAGATCTCTGCGATACGAAACACGGGTGTTCTCTGATGCACCCTTTTCGATTTTCAAATACTCAATAAAACTCTTTATTTCCTCTTTCATCTCAGTCCCTTTATCGTTCCTCTAAATCCCCTTGAAACACGATCCAATTCACACTTTATCCCCAAAAAAGTGCCGTGTTCCTACATTATATCCCCATTTTTCCATAAAATCAAACACATTTTTCCCACTTATCCCCCATTCAAAAGCTGATTTACATAACAAATCACAATATCTGGAATTTCCTGATTCTTCCATTTCCAGATATTGTGATATTAGGATGAAATTTTTTTATTTTTATGGAATTTATCCATTCAGAACCATGCCAAAACCATTGGATTTACAAGGCTTTCCAGCAAACATCCCATGCAGACCAGGGCCAGTAAAAAAAGAATGGAAACCACAGTAAACCGCTTTTCCTTTGCAGGCATCCACCACATCAATAAAAAACCGATGGGTATGTAGCATAGGCATTGTGGAAATATCAAAAGCATGTACCGAAGCAGACCTTTCACTCCGCTTTCCATCGTAAGAACACATACAATTACTGCATTTGAAAAACCCACATACCCAGCCAAAAAACGCATACACCAGTCGGCCACCGGAGTTGTTGCTGCCAACATCACTACTATTAAAGTCCAGATGCGTTTTGGCAGAATTCGGATCAGCAAGTCATATCGGTCCATTCCCTCCAGCATCACTTGCGTTACAGAACTCTGGCCCAAAATCATCAATTCCTGTTTCATTTCTCCGGTCATTCGATTACAAAACAGCGTTCCCATCACACTTCCTGACAACAGACAAAAAGACAGCCCGAGCTTCAGGCTGTCCTCTTTGTTTCTAAAATATTTCATGGTCAGTCCTCATACCGCTTTCCTTTTACTATATGAGCCACCAAAAACTCCCATGACATTTTCTCGCTTTCTGCTTTAACGAATTCCTTCCTGCTGTGCATATGCTAACACAGCTGCAATGGTCTTGGAATCCGTCATCTTTCCACTGTAGATCAATTCCAGAAGATCTTTTACTTCCCAAATTTCCACATCAATGCTTTCATCTGCATCCAGATGCTGTTTGGACGGAATCAGATCTTTCGCAACAAAAATATCAATCGCCTCATTGCATAACGCAACCGTTGTGTTGATCGTCATCAAATATTCCAGTTTATCTGTGCGATATCCAGTCTCCTCTTCCAGTTCACGGTACGCACACTCAATGCGCGGCTCATCCGGAGAGTCCACTTTTCCAGCCGGAAGCTCCAATGTAAAGCGATCCAGAGCATTCCGATACTGGCGAACCAACATGATCTTTCCATCCTCAGTAACCGGAAGAACTGCTGCTGCACCATTGTGATGGATATAGTCAAAAACCTCTTCAATTCCGTTTGCAATTACCGTGTCACGGTAAATTTTCAAAACAGTTCCCTGATATGCCAATTCCCTTTTTATTCTTACAATCGCTTCCATCGCATTTTTCCTTTCGGTATTTTACTTCAATAATTTGTTTTTCTGGAAGTTTGCATCACAAGCCTTGATGATCGCGCCACGGAAATTATTCTCCTCCAGCGCTGCAAGACCCTCGATGGTTGTTCCGCCCGGAGAGCATACCATATCTTTTAATGCGCCCGGATGCATACCTGTTTCCAGAACCATCTTTGCACTGCCAAGAACAGCCTGGGAAACCATCTTATATGCAAGAGCACGCGGAAGACCATTCTTTACACAACCATCAGCCAATGCTTCAATGAACATATAAACGTAAGCCGGGGAACATCCGCTGGCACTTGCCACTACATCCATCATACTTTCATTGACAAGTTCCATCTTACCAATGGAAGTAAATAAGGTCTCTACCATTGCCTTCTCTTCATCATTGAAAAGCTCTGCATCATAAGCCACACCTGCCATGCCTTCGCCCACGAGAGCCGGTGTATTCGGCATAACGCGTACGATTCTTGCCTGCTCGCCGATTCCCTCTCTAAGATCTGCGATAGCGAAACCTGCCGCGATGGAGATCACCACCTGATCCTCTCTCACTACATCTTTAATCTCTGCCATAACCGCCGGAAGAACCTGCGGTTTCACAGCCAGAACAATATATTTCACCTGATTTACTAATTCGATATTGGAAGAGACGTGTGCAACACCTGTCTCAGCTGTTACCTTTTCCATCTGAGCTGCACTTGCATCAAAAAAGAGAATATCTTCCGGAGCAAACGTCTTTAAACTTCCTTTCATGATCGCTCCTGCCATATTTCCCATACCGATAAAACCAATTTTTGCCATTGTAATTGCCTCCTAAACCTTCCAAACAAACTCTTGTTCATACACAAGTTCAATAATAAAACCTCTTTTATCATACCTTGATTTTTTATGATGGTCAACTGAACTTTCCGAGTAAATATTTTTCCTATGCAACAAAAAATCCGGGGGTACATAGTTACTATGTACCTCCGGACATTTCTGTCAAAATTATTTCGCGTAGTCGGTCACTCTGGATTCACGGATCACATTGATCTTGATCTGGCCCGGATATTCGAGTTCTTCTTCGATTCTCTTAGAAACATCTCTAGCCAGTAATACCATATCATCATCACTGATCTGTTCCGGTACTACCATAATGCGCACTTCGCGTCCCGCCTGGATTGCGAAAGACTTATCAACACCCTTGAATGTATTGGTAATATCCTCTAACTGTTTCAGACGGTTTGTGTATGTCTCCAATGTCTCTCTTCTTGCACCCGGTCTTGCTGCGGAAATTGTATCTGCAGCCTGAACGATACAGGAGATAAGACTTGTCGCTTCAACATCGCCATGATGGGACTCTACAGCATTGATAACTGTTGCAGACTCTTTGTACTTCTTACAAAGCTCAGAACCCAGCTGAATGTGGGAACCTTCCATCTCATGGTCAACGGATTTTCCAATGTCATGTAATAAACCGGCACGTTTTGCCATTCTGACATCTACCCCAATTTCAGAAGCCAGTAATCCGGACAGCTGGGAAACTTCGATGGAATGCTTTAATGCATTCTGTCCATAGCTGGTTCTGAATTTCATCTTGCCAAGCAGCTTGACAAGTTCTGGATGGATACCGTGAATACCTACTTCAAGACAAGCAGCTTCACCTTCTTCGCGCATCATATTTTCTACTTCTTTCTGCGCTTTCTCCACCATCTCTTCGATTCTAGCCGGATGAATACGTCCGTCTACAATCAAACGCTCCAAAGCGATTCTTGCAACTTCTCTTCTTACTGGATCAAATCCAGACAGTACGACTGCTTCCGGAGTATCGTCAATGATCAGTTCTACGCCTGTCATTGTCTCGAGGGTACGAATATTACGGCCTTCACGTCCGATAATACGACCTTTCATCTCGTCACTTGGAAGCTGAACAACAGAAACTGTAGTTTCTGCAACGTGGTCTGCAGCACATCTCTGAATTGCAGTTACCACATACTCTTTTGCCTTCTTGTCGGCTTCTTCCTTAGCTTTGCTCTCCAGTTCTTTGATGAGCTTTGCAGTGTCGTGTTTCACGTCTTCTTCCACTGACTTCAGAAGATATTCTTTCGCCTGCTCAGAAGTAAGACCGGAAATCTTTTCCAGTTCTTCCTGCTCTTTTGCGAAAAGTTCTTCCACCTCAGCAGTACGCTTTCTTAAGGATTCTTCCTTGGACGCAAGGCTTGCTTCTTTCTTTTCCATCGCATCTGCCTTTTTGTCGAGGTTTTCTTCCTTGCTGAGAACGCGGCGCTCATAGCGCTGAACCTCTGCTCGACGCTCTTTGATTTCCTTATCCAGCTCATTTTTAGCTTTCAAATTTTCTTCTTTTGCTTCGAGGAGAGCTTCTTTCTTCTTCGTCTCTGCGACCTTCAATGCTTCATCTATTATTTCTCTGGATTTTTCCTCTGCGCTTCCGATCTTGCTTTCATAGCTTTTCTTACGGTGAGCAACAGCGAGGAGCCAGGTAATAGGAGCCACAATAATTGCTGCTAATAACGCACTCATTATTGGTGACACAGGAGCACCTCCTTTATTTAATTTTCATTGTACAACACTTCAATTTTAATTGTTTTTATACATTATGTCAAGTATAATGCCCTCAATTTCGTTTTTTCCGTGCATATTGAATTAAAGCAGCAGAAATCGAGTCATACGAGAAGCCTTTTCTTGCAAGATACGCGGAAATTTTCTGTTTTTCTTCCCTGGCCGCATCTTCTCCAGAATAGTTTTTCTTCGTAAGCAAGGCTATAATCTGCGCTTCCTCGTTCACTTCCATCTCTTCTAATACCAAATTCAGAATGTCTCTCGAAATACCCTTCTGAGTTAGTTCGAATACCATCTGCTTCCGGCTTTTTTTGTTTCCGTTTCGCTCTACAAAACGTCGCGCATAGTCTTCATCGTCCAGGTACCGGTATTTCTTCACAAATTCGATGGCAGAGTCAACAGAAGCCGGCGAAAACTCCTGTTCCGCCAGCTTCTTTCGTAATTCATACTCTGTCTTACCGGAAAACTGAAGATAGTAGACTGCTTTCTCCCGGGCTTTCTTCGCTTCATCCGGATCATTGGTCCTCAGCGGTTCCTCCATGGGTTCCGTCATGCTCAGGTTGTCCACCCAATCTTCCTGTCTCCAAATTTTCATATCTCAACTCTCTGGTCTGTAATCTTCTTCTTTTTCTAGTCCTCCGCAACAACTGGTGCAGAATCTGCTGCCATATGCTGAGCGTCCAGTCCATACAGCTCCCTTACCTGATTCTCGATTTCTTCGCAGATCAACGGATTCTGAGCCAGATACTGCTTCGCGTTTTCACGTCCCTGTCCGATCTTCGCACTCTTGTACGCATACCAGGAGCCACTCTTCTCTACCACATTGGCATTCGCCGCAAGATCAAGAATATCGCCTTCCTTAGAAATACCTCTGCCAAACATAATGTCAAACTCAGCCTCTTTGAATGGCGGAGCGATCTTGTTCTTAACCACTTTTACACGCACATGGTTACCAACGATCTCACCACCCTGCTTTAAGGACTCAGTTCTTCTCACATCAAGGCGTACGGAAGAATAGAATTTCAATGCACGTCCTCCAGTTGTAGTCTCCGGATTTCCGAACATCACACCAACTTTCTCACGAAGCTGGTTGATAAAAATTACGATACAGTTTGTTCTGCTGATCACTGCAGTCAGTTTTCTCAATGCCTGAGACATCAAACGCGCCTGAAGACCCACATGGGAGTCACCCATATCACCATCGATCTCTGCCTTCGGTACAAGAGCCGCAACGGAGTCGACAATCACGATGTCAACTGCACCGGAGCGCACCATCGTCTCCGTGATCTCGAGAGCCTGTTCACCGTTGTCCGGTTGAGAAATATAAAGATTATCAATATCAACACCGATATTCTTCGCATATACCGGATCTAATGCATGCTCCGCATCGATAAAACCTGCGATACCGCCGCGCTTCTGTACTTCTGCTACCATATGTAATGCTACCGTTGTCTTACCACTGGACTCCGGTCCGTAGATCTCAATAATACGTCCCTTCGGAACACCACCGAGACCAAGAGCAATATCCAGACTCAGGGAACCGGTCGGCACTGTCTCAATATTCATATTCGCCTTGGAATCTCCAAGTTTCATAACAGAACCTTTTCCGTAAGCTTTTTCAATCTGTGTGATCGCCGCATCAAGGGCTTTTAATTTATCGTCTTTATTTAATGCCATCTTCCATATCCTCCATCTGAGCGAACCGGCTTTCTGCCGTTCGAAAACCAGAACATTTGTTCTGTGTCTATCATAATATACTCACCTTAAAAAGTCAACTGTTTCTTGTCGCAAAATTCTCTGCAATCAAAGGCATCTCTCCCATCCATCATTTTATTTTCCATACGGCTTTCCGGGAAAGAATTCTTCCCAAAGAACATTCCGATGTGTTTATAGTCCGGTCTTTTTGACCTCAAGAAGTGCACTTTTAGAATACCATACGCCTAAAGCAGGAGTCAAGCAGAGAACAAAGAATGGACACTCCCACAACTGCTCCTTTCCCTGTAAATAGAAAAAGACCGTATATCTCCTCATGATATACAGTCTCTTCCATATTATACCTATCAGCATTATCTTGCAGTAACATCCATCGGCGGAGTCATATCTGAAAAATCCACGCGGATCTCTGTTCCTTTTCCTACTTCACTTTCCATCGAAATTTTTGCACCATGTTGTGATACGATGTGTTTAACAATCGCCAGACCCAGTCCAGTTCCTCCAGTCGCTTTCGACCGACTCTTATCAACTCGGTAGAATCGCTCAAACACCCTCTCCTGATTCTCTTTCGAAATACCGATTCCCGTATCTTTGACAACCAGATAAGTATGTCCGCGCTCCTGACCCACTGTCACAGTCACAGAACCGCCCCGGTTATTGTAACGGATCGCATTATCACACAAATTATAAACCAGTTCTTCCATCAACTGCTTATCTGCCATTACCATGGCTTTCGTTCCACACACCTGCATGGTCACATTCTGTTTCTTCGCATTGAGTGCAAGCATAGATACACACTCTTCTGCCAGTGTAAACAGATCCAGATTTATATATTCCATCTGTTTTTTTCCGCCATCAAGCTGGGAAAGCTGAATGATATCGTTGATCAGCGACAACAGTCTTGCAGCATTTTTATGGATTTCTCCAGCAAACCGTTCGGCCGTTTCCTTGCCGGCCATGCCATGCTCAATCAGCTCTGCATAACCGGAGATTGCTGTAAGCGGTGTCTTTAATTCGTGGGATACATTTGCTGTAAACTCCTGCCTCATCTGTGCACTCTTTAAAATATCCTCATGCTGCTGACGGATCGTTGTTATAAACGGGGTCAATTCCTTATAGGGAACTTCTACTCCCGGGTCAGAGAGATTTCCTGCCATCTTTTCAATTGGTCTTACAATACTCTTTGTAAAATAATTGGACAGAACAATACAAAGCGCAAACAGAATTATGCAAACGCCCAACACAGACGGAAACATGTTCTGAAAAACTGCAAAAAAACTGTCGGCCGCACGCGACACTCGCATGACGGTCCCGTTATCCAAACGGATTGCATAATAGAATAAGGTCTTTGACATGGTTTCTGATACGCGGCTGGCACTGGCTTCGCCATTTACATATGCCTCCTGAATCTCTGGTCTGTCCAGATGGTTCTCCATAGCCGCTGAATTTGCATCCGTGTCAAACAAAACCGTTCCGTCTCGGTCTACCACCGTAATACGCAGGCTTTCTGTCCCCAGCGCGTAAATATCCGCATGAATGGACTCCACATTATCAAACACATGCATCGTCTGAAATGCCAGCGCATCTTCCCGCAGATCATTTACTACCTGCTTCTTAAATAATCCATAAAACACATATAATGCAAACAACAGCGTCAGCACGATCGCCAACGCTGATGTTGTCAGAAGTTCTAATTGTATCTTCCGCTTCATATCTTTATATCTCCGCCTACTCAATCAAATAACCGACATTTCGCACTGTACGGATCATAGTTCCCGCTTCACCCAGCTTCTGTCTAAGCGTCCGAATGTGCATATCCAATGTTCTGGACTCTCCTTCGAAATCGATTCCCCAGACACGCTCCAGAATAATCTCCCTGCTCACAACAATGCCCGCATTGTGCAGGAGCAATTTTAAAAGTTCATATTCTTTAAATGTCAGGGTACAAGGCTCCTTGTGCACATAAACCATGCGTTTCTCATCGTCCAGGTACACATCACCCACACTTAAGAATTTTTCCTCTTCCATGGTTCTCCGGAGAATAGCTTTCACGCGGGCAATCAGTTCCATAACGCCAAACGGTTTCGTCAGGTAATCATCAGCCCCTATATCCAGCCCCTTCACTTTATCAATTTCGGAAGTTTTTGCCGTCACCATAATAACAGGCAGTTTCTTTGTTTCCGGCCGTCTCCTGAGCTTTTTGACAATTTCAAGTCCATCTTCGTCCGGAAGCATAATGTCCAGAAGGACCAGATCTGGCATCCGGTCTTCCAAGCTTTTATAAAAATCACGGGCCGATTCGAAACCTTCTACTTGATAACCGCTGTTCTTCAGCGCAAACATCTCGATTTCCAAAATATTTTTATCATCCTCAACTGCAAAAATCAGTGCCATCACGGTCCTCCTTTCAGTATTTTTACTAAAAACAATTAGTCAGCAGCTTCTGTTGTCGGAAGTTTATATTTCTTACGATAGGACTCAACCAGTCCGATAAACTGCGGATCATTTTCTTTCTTTAAGTTCTCAAGATAACCGTGTGCATCGAAACCGTCTCTGTCAATTTCAATAACGCTGATCGCGATATTGGAACAGTGGTCAGATACACGCTCTAAGTTTGTGGAAATATCAGAGAGAACAAAACCCTGCTCGATTGTACACATACCTTTCTGAAGACGTTTGATATGGTTTGCCTTTACCATTGTATTGAGTTCATCAACCACTTCTTCTAACGGCTCTACAAAAGCAGCTCTCTTGATATCGTTCTTTTCGAATGCGCTCACAGTAAGGTCCAGGATTTCGCGAACTGCATCTACGAATACCTTTAACTCGCTCTTACATTCATTTGAGAATTCCATACCTTTTTCGTTCATTTCCTCAGCAGCACCTAAAATATTCATACTGTGATCGGAAATACGCTCTAAATCACCGATGCTGTGAAGCAGCAGGGATACTGTGTGGTTATCATACTTGGATAACGGAGCATGGCTCAGTTTTACCATGTAGGAACCAAGCTCATCTTCATAACGGTCTACAAGATCTTCCAGCTCTTTGACTCTCTTCGCCTTATCTGCATCAAAATCACTTAACAGATCAAGGGACATAAGAAGACCATCTTTCGCATGTTTTGCCATATCAACAGCGGTTTTCTTACACTGATCCACTGCATAGCCCGGTGTTTCCAGGAAACGTGGATCCAGAAGACGGAATGCACGATCTTCCGCTGTCTGTTCTGTCTCTGCAATCGGATCGTCTTTGATCGTTGCACATGCCATCTTCACGAGCAGATCAGAGAACGGAAGCAGGATCACGGTAGCAAACACGTTAAAGACAGTATGGATGATTGCGATATTTACGGCTGTTGCCGGACCATTCATAAATTCAAAGTGAATAAAGCTGTTCAGCGCATAGAACACAATCAGGAATACAACGGTACCAACAACGTTGAAATACAGATGTACTAAGGAAGTACGTCTCGCATTCTTATTTGCACCGAGACCGGAAATAAGTGCGGTTGCACAAGTACCGATATTCTGACCCATGATGATCGGAAGTGCACTTCCAAATGTGATGGCACCTGTCGCGGATAACGCCTGTAAAATACCTACAGATGCAGAAGAACTCTGAATTATCGCAGTTACAAGAGCACCTACTAACAGACCAAGGATCGGGTTAGAGAACATGGTGAAAAGTGCTGTAAATTCCGGAACATTTGCTAACGGTTTTACTGCACCGCTCATCATATCCATACCTGTCATCAGGACCATGAATCCAAGAAGAACCGCACCAAGATTTTTCTTCTGCTCATTTTTCTTCATGAACATGGTAAATACGATACCGATCACAGCAAGAATCGGTGCAAAGGAAGACGGTTTTAACATCTTCATGATAAAGCTTCCGCCCTCAAGTCCTGTTAAACTCAGTAACCAGGCTGTCATGGTGGTACCAACGTTAGCACCCATGATAATGCCAACTGCCTGCTCCAGTTTCATAATGCCGGAGTTTACAAAACCAACAACCATTACAGTTGTTGCAGAAGAAGACTGGATTACTGCTGTTACTCCCGCACCCAACAGTACAGCCATCAGCTTATTGGATGTCAGCTTTTCCAGAATCCTCTCAAGGCGGCCGCCAGATGCCTTCTCAAGGCCATCACCCATAACGTCCATTCCGAACAGGAACAGCGCTAAACCGCCCAGCATACTTAATACGCCAAAAATGTCCATAGTTTCCTCCATATAGTTTTTTTACTATCTTGCCTTTTACCATACGAATTTAGAATAACATTCTCATGTAAAATTTCCAAGCCTTAAATGTAAAATTTACGTAAAATCCTGTTGCATTTTTCAACGTATTTGTAATTTTTTAGCGATAGTAACCGATTTTCTTCTATAATAATAGTTTTTCCAGATTTAAAAGTCCCCATCCCTGCTGATTTTTCGGAAGTCCAAGATCCCTGGACGACTCCATCAGTTTTAATTTCACATCCCGATTACTCATATCTGGATATTTTTCCAGTAACAGTGCGATTGCTCCTGATACAATCGGTGTACTCATGGATGTTCCACTCTTCATAGCATATTTTCCATTCCGGCTGGCACAGCTGACAATGGTCTTGCCGGGAGCGATCACGTCCGGTTTGCAAATACACTCCGCTGTAGGACCACGCCCGGAATAATCTACCATCCGCCTGCCTCCTACCAGGATTTCCTGATCATCGTCAGAACATCCCACTGTGATCACCTTCCGACTGATTCCCGGTGTTGTAATCGTCATGCGGCCCGGCCCGTTATTTCCGGCGGCCACAACCACTACTAGACCGGCATCCCACGCACGGTTCACTCCCTGTACAAGTGCCGAATCCTCTCTCGGATTCTTTTTCCCTCCGGATCCCACGGAAATATTGACAATCCGAATCCCCAATGCTTCCTTTCTATTTAAAAGCCAGTCAATACCGGCCAACACATCTGTCGCATAACCATTTCCCTTCCGGTCCAAAACTTTAACTGCGACCAAATTGCAGCGTGGAGCCATTCCACAATACTGTCCATCAGAAAGTGCTCCACTTCCTCCAATGATCCCACAGACATGGCTGCCGTGCCCACAGTCATCATATGGCTCCCTCTTCCGATTTACCATATCTACAAACCCAATGACTCGTTTTCCATAATCAGGATGTAAAAACACTCCTGTGTCCATGACCGCAACACTAATGCCTTTTCCCGTAAGTCCCTGCCTCAAGGCTGCCCCATACCCAATTGTTTCTTTTACACGATTCACATACTCTTCCTTTAAACTTCCTTTACAATAGAATATTCATTGTAAAATTCCTTGCTCATATCATCACGTTGTCCTAATCGCTCCAAAATATGCCGGTACTATGATACTTCTTTAATGTCTGTAGAAATTGGTCCAACCGACCGGAATATCATTTTCTCCTTCGGGCAATAATCTCTGTTGATATAAGCTAAGATTTATACTACTGCAGACCCATAATAAAGA
>JAZOVL010000320.1:0-2442 GCA_045658685.1 Pilosibacter sp. | reverse complement strand
GGCTCCTTTTTCTTTAGTTTCATGAAACCGTTCAGTTGACGGTACCTCGTTTTCGGTGTTAAAATATAGGAAATTGGGAAGAAGCTGCAGAGGAGGGAGCAATCATGGCTCAGAAAATTGGATTGGTGTTGGAAGGCGGCGCCATGCGTGGCATGTACACAGCCGGAATCCTGGATGTGTTCATGGAGCAGGGAATTGAATTTGACGGCGTGATCGGTGTTTCAGCCGGTGCAATCTGTGGCTGTTCTTATATTTCCGGACAGATCGAAAGGACTATTCGCTATAATAAAAAGTATTGTACAGATAAGCGTATGATGAGTTTTTATAGCTTATTTACAACAGGAGATCTGGTGGGAACAGAGTTTTGTTATCATACAATTCCAGAACAGCTGGATCCCTATGACAATGAAGCCTTTCTTCGCTCGAAAACACCGTTTTATCTGGTTTGTACCAATCTGGAAACCGGAGAGCCGGAGTATATCCATATGAAGGACATGGTAAAAGATATCGATTATCTCCGTGCCTCTGCTTCGATGCCTTATGTTTCTCATATTGTGGAAAAAGATGGAATGAAACTGCTGGACGGTGGATGCAGTGACAGCATTCCGGTACGTGCTTTTATGGATATGGGATATGAGAAAAATGTAGTTATTCTGACAAGGCCGGCAGATTATCGAAAAAAAGCGGGAAAAAGAGGTCTCGCGCGTATTTTCTACCGCAAATATCCTAAGTTTGTAAAGCGGTTGGAGGGACGGCCGGCGGAATATAACCGAACAATGGAAGATATTACCAAACTGGAAGAGGAAGGGAAGAGTTTTGTGATTCGTCCGAAACGACCACTGGAGATCGGACGAGTGAGTCATGATGTGAAGGAGATTATCCGTACATATGAACGTGGCCGCAGCGATGCATTTGAGTGTATGGAGCAAATGAGGGCATGGATGAAGGAGGAAGAATGATGAAGACATATAAAATTGCAGTGATTCCGGGAGATGGTGTAGGTCCGGAAGTTCTGACTGAAGGCATGAAGGTATTAAAGCGTGTGGCAGAATTGGATGGCACTTTCCAGATTGAAGATACCTGGTTCCCGTGGGGCTGTGAGTATTATTTGAAAACCGGTAGAATGATGCCTGAGGATGGAATTGAGATTTTAGAAAAGTTTGATGCGATCTACCTTGGCGCAGTCGGATATCCAGGTGTTCCGGATCATATTTCCCTTTGGGATCTGCTTTTGACGATCCGTAAAAACTTCGATCAGTATGTGAATCTCAGACCGGTAAAGCTGTTAAAAGGTGCACCGTGCCCGATCGCAGGCGTGGAGCGTGAAGAAATCAATATGACCTTTATACGTGAAAACAGCGAAGGTGAGTACGCAGGAAGTGGCAGCTGGCTTTTTAAAAATAAACCGAATGAAGTAGTAATTCAGGATGGTGTATTTTCACGCAAAGGCTGTGAGCGTATTATTCGTTATGCATTTGAGACAGCAAGAAAAGAGAAACGCAGTCTGACCAGTATCAGTAAAGGAAATGCATTAAACTATTCTATGGTATTCTGGGATCAGATCTTTAAAGAGGTCAGCGAGGAGTATCCGGATGTTGAGACCAGAAGTCTGTTAGTCGATGCAGCGGCAATGTTTATGGTAAAAGATCCGAAACGTTTCGAAGTCGTAGTAACCAGCAATCTGTTTGGAGATATTCTTACAGATCTCGGTGCGGCGATTTCTGGTGGAATGGGTCTGGCTGCGGGTGCAAACCTGAACCCGGAAAGAACCTTCCCGTCCATGTTCGAGCCGATTCACGGTTCTGCTCCGGATATCGCAGGTCAGGGAATTTCCAATCCAATGGCTTCTGTATGGGCAATTTCCCAGATGCTGGATTTCTTTGGTCATGAAGACTGGGGCAAGAAGGTATTAGACGCCATTGAAGATGTTTTAGTGGATGGTGTATACATGACTCCGGATATCGGAGGAAGCGCATCCACATCGCAGGTAGGCGATGCCATCGTGGCAAAACTGGGTTAGCACATATGTTGGAAATGAAAAAACAGGAAAATGAGAGGACATTTCATATCATTGCCCGAATCCATACGGATTTTCCGACCAAGTTTGGGATTCCCAGACAAAGTGGGTTGGTGGAAGCTTTGCAAGGGGAAATTATTTTTGAACCAGAATACCGAAATCCAGATGCTTTTCGTGGCATTGAGGAATTTTCTCATATCTGGCTTCTCTGGGAGTTTTCGGAAGCAGTGCGAAATGACTGGTCACCGACGGTTCGTCCGCCGAGACTTGGGGGGAATAAACGCCTTGGAGTATTTGCTACCAGGTCTCCTTTTCGACCAAATGCAGTGGGACTTTCCTGTGTGAAGCTGGAGAAGGTGGAACTGTATACAGACCGTGGTCCGTTACTGCATGTATCGGGGGCGGATCTGATGAACGGAACACCG
>JAZOVL010000319.1:0-3165 GCA_045658685.1 Pilosibacter sp. | reverse complement strand
AAGGTCATCTACGATACCGCCGTTTTCATTACACATCGGCATATATTTAACCTGCCCGTCATACATTCCCGCAATTTTATTTGGAAGAATATAATCAAGATTCTTTTCTGCATCTGGGCCTGAGCAAAGGATTTCACCCATGTGAGACACATCGAATAAACCGCACTCTGTACGTACTGCCATATGCTCAGCAATAATACCTTTCTCATACTGAACAGGAAGCAGATAACCTGCAAACGGTACGATCTTACCATTGTGTTTCACGTGGTTGTCATATAATGGTGTTTTCAGTTCCATATTCCCTCTCCTTTCTTTTTACTGTCGCAGTAAGTCAATTCTCAAAATCAAAAAGAGATACACAAACAATCTGGCGCTGATCATGCCATAATTGCCTGTGCATCTCTGTCTGTTTACCTGAAAGATTATCTTTGTATCGAACAAAGTTTGCTTCTTCGGTGCCAAATTGGCTTTCCAGAGTGTCGTCCGAATCCGATCCCCTTTGCCTGAGAGTTTACTGCGAATTCCCCTTCGGCGCTGTCTGGTGAAGACAGTCTCTCTCGGATTCATCAACCGACATATTAATTTCCCCTTTTATTTGATTATAGAATAACTGATTCTCATTTATTAGTCAAGTTGTTTCCTTTTGTTTAGTTTTTAACATTAAAATTGTTCATTTTCAACAAATTTATCTGATTTTTATTTTAACTTTTTTCTTAATATTTCTGGAAATTTTCTGAATTTTGACCGCAATGAATTGATAGTGACTTTCTTTTGTGTTACGATAATCTTGCAAAATACTTTATTTTTGAGAGGAGGAATATTATGAAAAAATGGTGGAACTTATTGTTGTGTATTATACTTGCCGCTTTTGTACTAACAGCCTGTGGCGGAGCTTCAAAAGACTCGGCTGCGGTAATGACAACCGCAGCTGTCGCAATGGCTCCGGGTGCCGCAGCCGCAAACGGTGACTACAAATATGACATGGAAATGGCCGAGACGGCTGCAGACAATTATGCGTATACAGAAGAAACCAGTACGGAGACTGGAGCTTCTCTTACCACTTCCGGCGGTGTAGATCCGGTTGCTGATCTGGGAAGGAAATTGATCCGCACCATTCATCTTGATGTGGAGACTGACAACTTTGATGCGCTTCTCGAAACACTCGGTCAACAGATTTCCGCACTTACAGGTTATGTGGAGCAGTCTGATATTTCTGGAAAAAGCATCCAGAATGATTATTCCAGAAGACGTGCTTATATGACCGTCCGGATTCCAAGTAGGAAATTGGATCAGTTTGTAGCCTCCGTTGAAGACAATGCAAATGTAACAAACAAATCTGAAACAACGACTGATGTAACTTTACAGTACAGTGACCTGGAAAGCCGAAAAAAATCTCTTACAATTGAGCAAGATCGCATCTGGGCGTTGCTCGAAAAAGCGGATACCTTAGAATCTGTGATCGCTTTGGAAGAAAGACTTTCCGAAATCCGTTACGAGCTGGAATCAATGGAGTCCAGGCTGAGACTCTATGACAATCAGGTGGAATATAGCACTGTATACGTTAATATAGAAGAAGTGAAGATCTACACTCCTACTGCTCCTGAAACTGTGACAGAACGAATTCAAAAGGGATTTACCAGAAATGTAGAAAACATGAAAGAAACAGCTGTAGATCTCTTCGTCTTACTTATAACCTCTACTCCTCTGTTGATTCCGTTGCTGTTTGTTGTTCTTATTATTGTATTTATTATAAAGAAAACAACATCAAAGAAAAAAATCAAACAAGTATCTGCCGGATTTCCTGCGAAATTTGATCAGGAGTCTTCGGATGAACATAAGAATCCATAAATATGAATGACCCGCACCAGATTCTGATGCGGGTCTTCTAATTATATTTTAATCTTCATGCTCTACAAGTACTTTACACTCATCATTGGTTCCGGACTCAAAGAGTTTAATGAACATTTTCTGGATTTCATCCGGATCCGCTTTGATATGGGAAGTAATCGTCTGGAGGAACATCTCCTGATTCTCACAGATCATCTTAAATGCATCCTTATAATCCTGCCAAGAGAAATATAAGCCTGAACGGATTGTAAGTTCTTTCATATAAAATGCCATCGGAGAGAACTGTGTCTGCTGTGCATGCATTCCAAGGATGGAAATGATCGCACCTGATTTCATTAAATTAATCACCTGATCATAATTTGGAAGACCAAGGGCATCAATCGCACATGCAAATCCTTCTGCTGGCTTCACTGCATTTAATTTCTCCTCAAACTGCTCATCTTTTGTACTGAAGCACTCGTCGATAAAGTCAAACTTGTTACAGAAGTTTACACGTCCCATACCACGTCCAACCATATAAACTTTTCCTGCTCCTAAAAGTTTTGCACAAGCCGCAGCATAGATACCGATCGGACCATTACCCCAAACAAGAACCACGTCGCCCTGTTTGATATTGCAGTATTTCACACCGTGGAGAGAAACAGCAACCGGTTCAACGATCGCACCGAGCTGGAGCGGTACATCATCCGGCATTTCGAGAATATAATCACCGCGAACAGTCAGATACTCACCAAAACCTCCGTCAAGAGATACGCCCGGATTGTCAACCATCATCTGTACACAGAGCTGTTCATTTCCGGATTTGCAAAATTCACACACACCACAGGAATTGAACTCAGCCGCACAAACCCTTGCCCCTTTTTTGAACGGAAAATCCCCTGGATCTTCGATATAACCTGAAAACTCATGACCGAGAGCCATTCCCGGATATGCGTTCCAAAGCATGTTGTCAGAACCACAGATTGCCACATACTTTGTCTTTAATACAACTCTTCCATTTCCTGCCACAGGTTTTTCTTTTTCGACCGTTTGGAAATTGTGAACTGGATTAACAATAATACTCTTCATAGACATAACTCCTTTCTCTGAGAATATTATCAATGTGTTTCTTCTCGTTATCATTTTAACATACATTCACAAAGAATACAAGAAAAAGGCAGGACTCATTTCGAATCCTGCCTGATTTTATATTAATAATTAATTCTCTTTCTTTACTTCAACCGGACGATTGATTCTTGTCGCGATTTCCTCTTTAATATTGGAGATGAACTCGTCAAGACCGCATGCGCCTTCGTCGCCTTTGAAACGGCTTCTTAC
>JAZOVL010000318.1:0-2326 GCA_045658685.1 Pilosibacter sp. | reverse complement strand
AAAAGAAAGGAGAGATTTAAATGGGATATGTAAGATTTAAAGGAAACCCTGAAGTATTCCAGATGCAGATCAAGACCATCGGAAACAATATGATCCAGTTATATTCACCGTTTCCGGATGTGGATTTAACTGCTGGTTTTGAACTCCTGACACGCCCTAAAGGAGGCAAGGTGTACGAGAATTACCTCTCGTATACAACTTTGTACAGAAAAATGGAAGATGGCAGTCTGATACTGTCTAATGATGGCAGCGTATATGTGCCGCCAGTGCACAAAGTAATCTTTATATTACATAACGGAACGATTGCGGGAGAAGCGGAACAGACACCGGGAAGTTTCGATAAACTGATTGTTCCGGAAGTAGTAGCGGATGAAAATTATGAGTTTTTAGGCTGGGACCAGGAAATCCCGGAAAAAGGAAAGCTTGAAAAGGATTATGTTTTCTATGGGCTGACTAGATATGTGCCGACATTGGAAGAGGTAAAAGCCCAGAAAAAAGCTGAAATCAGCGAAGCATGCGAAAGCACGATTCATTCCGGCATTGATGTAAAAATCGGGGAAAACTGGGAACATTTTAGCCTGGAAACCAATGATCAAATCAATCTTTTTGGCAAGCAGTACCAGTTGGCCAACGGAGCAACATCTGTTGAGTATCATCAGGACGGATACCCATGTAAATATTATACTGCAGAAGATATGATGAAGATTATAACCGCAGCGATGGAATGGGTTTCATATCATACAACATACTGTAATGCTCTGAATATGTGGATTGCCGGTGCTACATCTAAAGAAGAAGTCAATGTAATTTACTATGGCGCAGATATCCCGGAAGAATACCAGAGTGAAGTTCTGAAGGATTATCTGGCAAAGATTGCAGCTGAAGCGGAGGCGGTAGCTGATGAAACTGAAAATGTATCATAAGGAACTTATACTTGGTATGGTCGGAGGGGTGATTTACATCGGAATCGAATTGCTCTGGAGAGGATATAGTCATTGGACGATGTTTGTATTAGGCGGGCTTTGCTTCATGTTTCTGGGATGGATTAATGAGGTCATACCATGGAATATGCTGTTATGGCTGCAAGGGCTCATCGGAACGGCCATTATTACTGGTTTGGAATTTATCACCGGTTGTATCGTGAACTTATGGCTAGGATGGGGAGTATGGGATTACAGTAATGTGCCGTTCAACGTACTTGGCCAGATATGCCCTCTGTACATGTTATTTTGGATTCCAATATCGTTAATGGGAATTATCTTAGATGATTACCTGCGATATTGGTTTTTTTGCGAAGAAAAACCGCATTATTGCTGGAGGTAGACATGAGAACACTTAGATTTATAGTTGACGGCCAGTCCATCAAAAAAGACCCTTCCTGTGATTTCAAAGGACTTGTCCCGGGGACAAAGGGATATCTGGAAGCACATTTTCAATTCTCGGATGAATGGAAAGGATGTAAAAAGGCAGCGGTATTTACTGCTCTTGCCAAGGAACATGCGGTTCCGCTGATTAATGGTAAATGCGAGATTCCGGAAAAAGCATTGACATGGAAAGTGTTCTCGGTAAAAGTGGCCGGGATACGTGAAGGATACCGCATTACAACGAATAAAGTGGAGGTATTACAGGATGGCTGATATGACATTAGAAGAAGCGTTAGCAGCAGCAACGGTGGATGAAGAACTTGTTATGCCTGTGAACGAGGTTTTATTGATTAATCCGGAGACAAGGACCATCAACGTACCGGATTCTGAAAAACTGTTCGGAGCCCGTCAGGACATGGGTGTTGAAAGAAAACATTTCAAATGTCCAAGGATTGTCGGAGACAATATTGACTTATCAGAACACCGGATTTTCGTTAATTATGTACCATCCAAACAAGATGGATCCTATGACCCGAAGGAAGAAGTGCAAGGTTACTGGTGTAAGGATCTTGTTGTTGAAGGTGACTTTGTAACCTTTTCCTGGGAACTGTCCGGAAATGCCATGAGAAGCGCCGGATACATTGCTTTTGCGGTCTATGCAAAAACCATTGACGAATATGGAAACCTTCAGACGAAATGGCACACAACGATAGCGATCGGAAATGTACTGGATACACTGCCGGACGGAGAGGAGTGGATAACTGTCTATCCGGATATAGTCACGCAGCTGCTTGAAAGGATGGATGAGGTGGAGAAGATTGCAAATCCGGAATCCATGCAAGAGTATATTGGTGATTACTTTAACAGAAATCCAATGATGATAGACCGCGAGTTAAAGAACAGAACGAAAGCGGCGCCAGCGGATATGGTTGGTAAACTTTCGAAGAAGATGGAGGACTTAA
>JAZOVL010000317.1:0-7759 GCA_045658685.1 Pilosibacter sp. | reverse complement strand
GGAACCATTATGGAACTTTTAATTCCATACATTCTTTCCTATATTATTGATGAAGTAACCCCCAAAAATGATATCTCTCTTGTAGTAAAATGGGGGCTGGTTATGATCGCCTGCGCTGCGCTGGTTTTCATCTGCAATGTGTGGGCCAATCGTGTGGCCGCCGGAGTTTCCCGAGATACCATTGAAAAACTCCGTTATGACCTCTTTCACAAGATTTCTTATCTTTCCAGCTCCCAGGTGGACAAGTTTACGATTCCGTCTCTGGTAACACGAATGACAACCGATACATACAATCTGCACCGTACACTGAATATGATGCAGCGAATGGGTGTCCGTGCTCCCATCCTGATGCTGGGCGGTATCGTGGTAACGATGCTGATTGATACACACTTGTCTGCGATCCTCTGTATCCTGATTCCGTTTATGAGTATTCTTGTAGCATTTATCAGCAAAAAGAGTATTCCGCTGTTTGCCCAGTCCCAGCGTTCCGCAGACGATATGATCCGTGTGGTTCGCGAAAATACGACTGGTGTGCGTGTGATCAAGGCCCTGAGCCGTGCAGAACATGAAATGGAGCGTTACGATATGGTCAACAAGAAGCTGAACCACGATGAAATGACAGCAACTGTGACCATGGCGACCGTCAGCCCGGTCATCAACCTGATGCTGAACACCGGATTGGTTGCAGTCATCGTTGTCGGCGCATGGCGCGTTTCTACCGGAGCGATGAAACCGGGGGCTATCGTAGCATTTTTGACGTACTTTACAATTATTCTGAACTCTATTATGGCCGTTTCCAGACTGGTTACCATGTCCTCAAAGGCCATCGCAAGTGCGGACCGTGTAGCAGAGGTTCTTCTGACTCCGGCGGATATGGAAGTGAAAGCTTGTGACCCTGAGCTTTGCCCGGCTCCAAACGCAGAGCCGGAGAAGTCTAAGAAATCTCCGCACATCGAGTTTGACCATGTAAGTTTTTCTTATAATAAACGTGTGAAAAACCTGGATAATATCAGCTTCAAACTGGAACCGGGTCAGTCCCTCGGTATCATTGGTCCGACAGGCTCCGGTAAGAGTACCTTAGCGCAGCTTCTCCTCCGTCTCTACGATATCGATGAAGGTCAGATCCGCATCAATGGACGTGATATTACCACCTTCCCTCTGCAGGAACTTCGCCAAAAGTTCGGTGTAGTGTTCCAGAATGACATGCTCTTTAAAGATACCCTGCATCACAACATCGATATGGGCAGAAATCTGACCACCGAGGAGCTCAGCGAGGCAATGGAGGTTGCCCAGGCTGCCCAGTTCATCAATGAAAGCGGCGGTCTGGAACGAGATCTTGCGATCAAAGGTGCCAACCTCTCCGGCGGCCAGAAACAGCGCGTACTGATTTCCCGCGCTCTGGCCGGTCATCCGGAAATCCTCATTCTGGACGATTCCTCCAGTGCTTTGGACTACAAGACCGACGCGAAATTCCGAAATGCCTTAGATGATCGATTCGATGCAACCACCACCATTATTATCGCACAGCGCATCAGTTCCATCATGCACTGCGACCAGATTTTAGTGCTGGAAGACGGTCTTCCACTGGGACTCGGAACCCATGAAGAATTAATGGTTTCCTGCGATGCTTACCGCGAGATCAGTGAGATTCAGATGGGAGGTGATGAGGCATGAAACGAAAAGCGACCTTAATCCGTGTTATCGGATATCTGATGCAGCACAAAATCCAGTTATTTACGGTTCTCTCCTTATCCTTAGCCAGCAACCTTCTGGCTCTGGCCGGTCCGAAACTTTCCGGAACCGCCATCAACCTGATCAGCGAGGGCGGAGAATCGGGAATCATGGATTTTCCTCTGATTTATAAATATGCATCACTGCTGCTGGTGTTCTATGTTGCCAGTTCGATCATGAGCTATATCGTGAATGTGTCCATGATCCACCTGTCAAGAAAAATCACTTATACTCTGAGAAAAGACACCTTTAACCACCTGGTCAAACTTCCTGTCAGTTATTTTGACAACAACACGACCGGCGACATTTTGAGCCGCATTTCATATGATATCGATACGTTAAATGCCTCCCTGTCCAACGATGTGGTCCATGTACTCTCCAGCGTTGTAACGATTTCCGGCTCGCTGTTTATGATGCTCAGCCTTTGCCCGAAGCTCTGTCTGGTATTTACCGTGACCATCCCTCTGGCTCTGGCGCTTGCATCCTACCTTACCAAGATGGTGCAGCCAATGTTCCGCGCCCGCTCCAAGGCGGCCGGTGAACTGAATGGCTACGTGGAAGAAATGATCTCTGGTCAGAAAACTCTCCGCGCCTACACGCAGGAGGAACGCGTCATTGGTGAAATGGCGGTGCAAAATAAACGTCTGGTAGACGAGTATTTCCGTACTGACTACTATGCGACCATCATGGGCCCGGGAACCAATGCTACCAACAACTTAGCTCTGGCTCTCGTTTCCATCTTTGGAGCGATCTTGTTCCTCCGTGGAGAAATCGACATCGGCGGAATTTCCGCATTTGTATTATACTCCCGCAAATTTACCGGCCCAATCCGCGAAGTTGCAGAGATTTACGGTGAACTGCAGTCTTCCCTGGCTGCCGCCGAGCGTGTATTCAAAGTTATGGATGAAGCGCCAGAACCGGCAGACACAGCAAATGCTGTCGTTTTGCCTGTGGAAGAAGGAGGCGTGGAAGGCAATGTAGAATTACAGAATGTCAACTTCGGCTATACGAAAGACAAAGTAATCCTCAAAGATTTCAGCATGAAAGCGCCAAAAGGCAGTCTCATCGCCATAGTCGGACCGACCGGAGCAGGAAAAACCACCTTTATCAACTTGCTGATGCGCTTCTATGATATTGACAGCGGTAAGATTCTGGTGGACGGTCTCAGTTCCACAGATATTACACGAAAGAGTCTGCGTTTGTCCTATTCCATGGTATTGCAGGACACTTGGCTCTTTTACGGTACGATTTACGAAAACATCGCCTATGGCCGCCCGGAGGCGACCCGTGAAGAAGTCGTCGCAGCAGCGAAGGCAGCTCATATTCATCATTATATTGAGAGTCTTCCTCAGGGCTACGATACCCTGCTCATTGACGACGGTACGAATATTTCTAAAGGACAGAAACAGCTTCTGACCATTGCCCGTGCACTGCTGATGAAGACTCCGATGCTGATTCTCGATGAAGCGACTTCCAACGTTGACACCCGTACTGAGCACCAAATTCAGGCTGCGATGCGAACGCTCATGGAAGATAAGACCTGCTTCGTAGTTGCCCACCGACTTTCCACCATCCGAAATGCGGACTGCATCCTGGTGGTGCGCGATGGAAATGTGGTGGAACGCGGAAATCACGAGGAATTGATGAAGCTTCGTGGGTTCTATTACGAAATGCACCAGGCACAGTATCAATAAGTACAAAAAACCCCATCAAACAATCTCGTCTGATGGGGTTTTCTTTTGTTTTAGAAATTTCTTGCAGAAAGTTCTCTGATATTTCCCTTATACGGTGTGAACGGGATCTCACCCTCATAGTTCTGGAACTCGATCACGTAGCCGATCGCTGCTGTGATACCTGCGATCATACCCTTATCGTCAACTTCGAATTCCGGAGTATGGTGGTTTGCACCAGTACCCATCGCATCATTCTTGATGCCTGTGAATGTGATCACACCCGGCCAGTACTTTAAGTACGCCTGCATGCTCTCACATGCCATCCACGGCTGTGCTTTTGTAAGCGCGCCCTCGCCAAGGTATTTCTTCACTGCACCCTGTGCGATCTCAGCACATTTCTCATTGTTGTAGTTTTCAAACAACGGATCTTTCATGGCGATCACTTCGTATGTGCAGTGGTGAAGCTTACATTCTGCCTCCAAAACCGCCTTGAACTGGTTCATGAACGGCTCGCCGGCACCTTCAATGTTGAATGTACGAGTGGTTCCCTCGAAAGTCAACTCATCCGGAATAATGTTGAGTGCTGTACCACAGTTCACTTTACCGATGGAGAATGTAAGAATCTCTGTCGGAGAAACGTATTTCATACGGTTCATGTTCATATGAGCGTAAATGCTGTGGAAACAATCTAATACGCTGTGACCAAGATCCGGACGGGAACCATGACCTGCAAGTCCGTGAAGTTTGATGCGGAAACCGTAACCACCGGAGATAACTGCTCCCGGCTCTGCGGAAATCTGACCTGCTTCAACATCCCATTTTACATGGGTAGCTACGCAAGACTCGATTGGAAGTTTCATCTCTTCTACAATATACGGAAGAAGATTTGCCACCTGTCCGCCTCCCTCTTCACCTCGTTCGAAGCAGAGAACCACGTCACCATGAAGTTCATCCTTGATCTCCATTAAGATCTTTGCCTCAGCAAGAAGCATTGCTGTATGCATGTCATGACCACAAGCATGGGACACACCCGGAACTTTGGATACACAAACTTTTTCGCCAACCAGGTTCTTTGTGCTCTCCTGAATCGGAAGTGCGTCCATGTCTGCTCTCATAAGCACCATCTTGCCCGGTTTTCCACCATGAATGAGACCAACGATACCGCCATCCGGAACTTCAACCCACTCGATGCCCATGCCTGTCAACTCATTTTTGATCAGTTCCAGTGTGTTGAATTCCACACCTGTCATCTCCGGGTTCTCATGGAGATATCTGCGGATCTTCACTGCATAGTCATAATTGTCCTGCGCTAATTTTAAAATGTCCATAATTTCCCCCAATTTCTCCGAATTCCCTCGGAGCATTCCAATCAATTATTTAACAACCACACGACGGAAATTCTTCTTACCACGTTTTACAACGATACCATCGCCTGCGAACTGCTCTTTTGTAAACATCGCCTTGATGTCCTTCACAATTTCGCCGTCAACAGCAACACCGCCCTGCTCTACGTTTCTTCTTGCCTCAGAACGAGATGCACAGAGACCGGATTTCTGTACGATGGAGAGGAGATCGATGGAACCGTCAACGAAGTCAGCATCTGTCAGCTCTGCTGTCGGCATTTCTGCTGCTGCACCGCCTGCAAATAATGCTTTTGCACTCTCCTGGGCTTTTGTCGCCTCTTCCTCGCCATGAACAAGTGCTGTAAGCTCATACGCAAGAATCTCTTTTGCCTGATTTAACTGGCTGCCTTCCCACTTATCCATCTCATCAATCTGCTCAAGCGGTAAGAATGTGAGCATTCTTAAGCACTTCAGAACATCTGCATCTGCTACGTTTCTCCAGTACTGGTAGAACTCGAACGGGGATGTCTTGTTCGGATCAAGCCATACAGCGCCAGACTGTGTCTTACCCATCTTCTTACCTTCGGAGTTGAGAAGAAGAGTAATTGTCATCGCATGAGCATCCTTATCCAGTTTACGACGGATCAGCTCTGTACCACCAAGCATGTTGGACCACTGGTCGTTAGCGCCAAACTGCATGTTGCAGCCAAAACGACGGTATAACTCTAAGAAGTCGTAGCTCTGCATGATCATGTAGTTGAACTCAAGGAAGCTAAGACCTTTTTCCATACGCTGCTTGTAGCATTCTGCACGAAGCATGTTGTTAACAGAGAAGCATGCACCAACTTCGCGGAGAAGCTCTACGTAGTTCAGTTTTAATAACCAGTCTGCGTTGTTTACCATCATCGCTTTTCCATCGGAGAAGTCGATGAAACGCTCCATCTGCTTCTTGAAGCAATCACAGTTGTGCTGAATTGTCTCAACTGTCATCATGGAACGCATGTCTGTACGACCGGACGGATCGCCGATCATAGCAGTACCGCCGCCGATGAGGGCGATCGGCTTGTTGCCTGCCATCTGTAATCTCTTCATTAAGCAGAGAGCCATAAAGTGACCTACATGTAAACTGTCTGCTGTCGGGTCAAAGCCAATGTAGAATGTTGCTTTGCCTTCATTTACCATTTTTCTGATTTCTTCTTCATTTGTTACCTGCGCGATCAGACCGCGGGCAACTAACTCTTCATAAACACCCATTGTATGTTCTCCTTTTCTTTTTTTCGGACAGCGGATCCGATATAAACTAAAAAAACCTCATCCCATTACTAGGACGAGGCTAAAATCTCGTGTTACCACCTAATTTCCCGCATGGACTCACATCCACACAGCTCTGAAAGTCACCATCATGACCCTCGACGCTATAACGTGCGCCAATTCCGTTGCAGCCTACTGGGTTTCCCGTTCGATGCAAAGCTCCGAGATGTATTCACTCAATCGTCCCACGCGCCTTTCACCGACCGGCTGCTCTCTGTCTGGGATTAGGATCCAGCTACTTCTTCTCTTCTCCGCTTGTTTCCTTTATTATTATAAAGTGAATTATAGGTGGATTTTGTGGCTTTGTCAAGCCCACGCAGAAATTTCATCATGCTTTTCCCACGCATTTCCTATTATAATCCGCACTCTTTTTCTCACTCCAGCACTTAAACGCGTTAAATTTTTATCTTGACAGCATCAAAAAGCTGTGCTATAACATCGATATCGAAAACGCGATGACACAAACTAGTAGACAACGTAGTACTTTCAGAGAAATGCCGGCAGGTGCGAGGCATCAAGTAGGAAATTGTTGAACTCATTGTTGAGCGGTTGTGCTGAACAGAATTGCATAGATCCTTCAGGATCGACCCAATCCAGTAGGTGCAGACGGGAGCTCCCGTTACAGAGCCGGGATATGTCAGTATCCCAATGAGTGATTCTCCGACTGGAGAATAAAAAGAGTGGTACCGCGGAATAATCAGAATTATCCCGTCTCTTTTGCCTCATGGCAGGAGAGGCGGTTTTTTATTGCAGAATAAAAACAAACTCCTGTCACAAGATTCATTCATATATTTATACACAGGAGGACAAAATTATGAAATCATCCAACAAGATCCCGTTTGCCATGGTATTTTCCGTGGGCTGCGTGCTCTTTTCTTCCCATGCCGGCGGAGGCTTCGCCACCGGTAACCAGGCCAACACCTATTATGTAAACTTAGGCTGGCTGGGTCCGGTCTCAGCAATCATCTCCATGCTTCTTCTAACACTGACCATGCGCCAGGCGATGATCATGTATAACTCAAGACAGATTAAATCTGCCAAGCAATTGTTCGAAACCTTATTTCACCCATTCGACAAACTGGAATGGCTGTTTGAGACCTTCTTTTATATCATGGTACTGATGGCCATCGCCGCTGCAATTTCCGGCGCTGCATCTGCACTTAACAGCTACTTTGGTTTGAACTATAATATCGGTATTTTAGCCATTGGCCTCCTTGTCATGCTGCTGACGATCTTCGGTGCAGACCTGGTTCGTAAAGCTTCCAGCTACATGAGTATTGGAATCCTGGTTACCGCAATCATCATCTACGCAATCGGCATCTTCAATTGCGAAACACCGGTAACCGTCATCATGGCAGACGATTTTTCTGCAAACGGCTTTTCCGCACTTCCGGCTGCGATTAAAAACGCCTTTGTTTATGCCGGTTTTCAGTGTGTTACACTTCCGACTCTGGTTGCATGCGGCACACCGCTGACAAACAAAAAAGGATGTGCAGATTCCATGTGGATCTCCTTCGCGATGAACGCAATTGCTCTGACTCTTTCCGTACTGATGCTGATGGGCTGGGAAAGCGTTTATACTTCCGCTTCAGGCGGAACGACAATCCCGACTCTGACAAGCTGTACGGCTATGGGGGCAACCTGGCTGACTGTGGTATATGGCTCCTGCCTCGTTGTGTGGGTGATTTGCACTGGTCTTAC
>JAZOVL010000316.1:0-3839 GCA_045658685.1 Pilosibacter sp. | reverse complement strand
ACGGTGGATGATTCCTGCTTTATGTACCTGAACCAGTGCTTCCAGTACAGGTTTCATAATTTTCAGAGTCTCTTCCTCCGATAATCTTCCGCCTTTTTCTTTCAGATGATCCTTTAGACTGATACCGTCGATATATTCCATGACAATATAAGCAGTTTCGTTGGCGTAGAAGAAGTCCTTGACCGAAACCACGCCCGGAATTTCAGAAAACTGAGATACATTCTGTGCCTCTGCTACATATTTTTTGAGTCCTGCCTTATAGGTCAAGCTTTTTTCGCCGCTGAGGGAAAGAACACGATCTCCGTGCATGGTGGTTGTATCTCGACTAACAAGCTCTACCGGAAAATATTCCTTGATGGCAATTTTAGACTCCATGTTCAGGTCATAGCCCACATAGGTGATACCAAAACCACCCTGGCCAAGAACCGGTCCCACCAGATATTTGCCCTCCAAAATTGTGTTTACTGCCAAACATCTTGTATTTTGTTTTTTTGAATTCAGGTCGTATTCGGACCAGAGATTGTTGATATCCATGTTGTCTCCTTTTCACCTTTCCGATAAGTCTCTAATATAAAGATCCTGCTATCAGCAAGTCACCTGCCGCTGTAATACCAAGCGTACAATTTTTTCCGGTTGTCAAGAAAACAACATCCGTCCATTCTTCCACATCACACTGTCCACAGTGATTTCCACCAGTTGCTTTTACGGTTCCATTTTCCATCAACGCTGCAATATGATACGCACCAATTGAAAATGTCTCCACGTTCTCCCAACCATCTGCCGCAAGTAGTCCATGTTTTTCATCCGTTTCTGTAGTTATCAAAACAGTAAGCGTTCCATCTTGCTTCAAAACAAACAGACTCTTATTCTCAGTCGCACCAATCTGTTTATATTCAGATATATTCTGATTTTCCATGTTCCCAAGCAAACGCGGTGCATATCTGCCTGATCTCACAAGACTGCCATCTGTTTTCAATCCATAAATATCATAGAGACCACTGCCTTCCAGTTGTACGATGTCTGTCCATAGTTCCACATCTGCAAAGTTTTCCATGACTTCCTCATAATATTCGTATCCAGCCGTATCAAATCCCTCTCCAATCCTTTGTACCGTTCCATCTTCCATCAAAAGTATGTATGCGTATATCACTGTTAACGTCTCATTCTCAAACCATATTTGATGTGTCAACATTTCTTCCACTTGGACAACACCTTCTATGCGTTCACATTCACTGCTTCCTGTTGCATAGAGAAATGTTCCATCTTCATATAATGCAGCATATCCATCATACCAACATAATGTACTGTCATGATTCAAAACACCGCCAAATTCCATTATTTCACCGTATTTACAGGTTCCATTGTCCTTGGTAACAGCAAACAGTACATCACTTCCTCTATCAGAAATTATATGAATAGACTTTAAGTTTTCCATCTCATTTGGTGCAATATCACCATCGTTCACATCTGTATACTCCAGAATCGTGCCATCACTTCGAAGTCCAAAAAATGGTCCAGCAGCATAAGGCGTTGGAGAACTAATTGCCACCAAATCTTCCCATGTACTGATTTCTTGTGGCACATTTCCATATTTTTTGTAAACAGTGCCATCTTTTAAAATACCCCAACTATCATCATAGAAACGAAACTTACCATCCGGTGCCTTGTTATCTCCACTTGCTCTTATGGCTCCATCTGCACGGATACCATATATATCACTATTATACACCACCAAATGTTCTACATCGTTCCATCCGCTTATTTCTACTTCCAGGTCTTCTCCTGCAGCAACGACAGTTCCATCCTCCATCAATCCATAAATACCAAAATTATAAGAATCTATCGATTTGATTCCGTTCCATGAGAGGACTTCCATAGACGTTTCTATTATATCTTCTGCAATTTGAGCTCTATTTGTGTCTACTGCACTTACAAGCGTTCCATCCTTTTTCAAACCAAACACACCGTCTCGCGTTGCCTGTATATCCACGATATCGCTCCAGTTTCGTACTTCTTCAAAACCATTTTCGATACCGCCATATAAAACGGTACCATCTGTTCTCAATCCAAAAGATGACTGATCTCCTGCTGCGACTGCTGCCACATGGTCCCAATATTCCACATCGCACTGACCCGCATCGTTATTTCCTCGAGCCTCCACCGTTCCATCCGACTTGCAAAAGACTACATGTTCTCCATCATGAGGAGCTGCAACACTCCTCTGCGGATGGTAAAATACAATCTGTTCCCCCAGTTCTTCTGCATCTGTCAACTGCATCTCTCCTGAATTGTCCGAAACGTTCTCTTCCTTTTGTGTTTCCTCTGCAATACTCTCGACCTGAACAATTGTCTCCTGTACTGGTACTGCTGTTTCTGATTTCCCACCACCGGACATTAATAATACTGCAACTAATACCGCCGTTACAGAAAGCACACCAATTCCGGCATATATTCCTGACTTGGAGGAAGATTGGACAATTGATATTGCCTTTTTTCCTTCATACAACGCTCCTATCAATTCCTGCACACTCCGGATTCGATCATCCTTCTTTACCGCAAGACCTTTCAGAATCGCAGCTGCTGTGTTTACACTAACCTTTGCTCCACACTGTTCTAACGATTTCAATTCATCTTTGAACATTCGATCCATGGCCGGTACCGGTGTTTCTCCTGTCAACATACGGTAAAGCACTGCACAAAGAGCATAAACGTCCGTCCAAGACCCCTGTTCTCCATGGGTTCTGTACTGTTCTTCCGGGGCATAGCCATGTTTCAGAATGATTGTCAGAGATTTCTGGTCATTCTTCTCAGTCATTCTGGCTGCACCAAAGTCAATCAGTTTCACAGACTCTATCTGACCATGTACATTTCCATCTTTGAAAGTCAGCATGATATTATCAGGGCTGATATCACGGTGGATAATTCCTGCTTTATGTACCTGAACCAGTGCTTCCAGTACAGGTTTCATAATTTTCAGAGTCTCTTCCTCCGATAATCTTCCACCCTTTTCTTTCAGATAATCCTTTAGACTGATACCGTCAATAAATTCCATGACGATATAGGCAGTCTCATTGGCGTAGAAGAAATCCTTCACAGAGACCACGCCCGGGATTTCTGAAAACTGTGATACATTCTGTGCTTCTGCTACGTATTTTTTGAGTCCTGCCTTATAGGTCACGCTCTTTTCACCACTAAGAGACAAAACATGGTCTCCATGCATGGTTGTGGTATCACGGCTGACCAGTTCCACCGGGAAGTATTCCTTGATGGCAATCTTAGTTTCCATATTCAGGTCGAGGCCCACGTAAGTGATACCAAAACCACCCTGGCCAAGAACCGGCCCCACTAAATATTTACCTTCCAGGATCGTATTGACTGCAAGGCATCTTGTATTTTGTCTTTTTGAATTCAGGTCGTATTCGGACCAGAGATTGTTGATATCCATAAGTATCTCCCTTTTCTTTTATGTATCTAACAAATGATTCTGCACAAAAATGCTTACCAGGTAATCTCACCTGCAACCAGCAACTGTCCTTCCTTATTGATTCCAAGTGTACAGCTTTCTCCTACAGCAATAAATACAACATCTTTCCACGTTTCTACCTCGCATTGACCAGAATGATTATTTCCGGTTGCTACAACCGTTCCGTCTTCACGTAATCCTACGGTATGAAACTCACCTAATGCCAGCTGGGTAATCTCCGTCCATGAATCAACATTTTTCTGACCGTAGTCATTTTCTCTCATATTGGAAAAAATAACGGTTCCATCCGTTTTTAGTGCACCACTCGCATCTGTACCAGAATAGATGGACTGTATTCCATTCCCATTTTTCATTT
>JAZOVL010000315.1:0-2488 GCA_045658685.1 Pilosibacter sp. | reverse complement strand
CAAGGCTGGAAGCAATCAAATGTGGAAGATGACTGATCGCTGCAACAGAAAAATCATGTTCTTCATAATTTAACACAAGTGGGATTGCGCGAAGCGCAAGAGCGATCTGTCTCATGCGTTCGATCTGCTCCGGCGTGTTTTTTTCAGTCGGGCTAATAATATAATAAGCATTTTCAAGGAGATGGTTTGTGGAATTTTCATAACCAGTTTTTTCCGATCCGGCCATTGGATGGCCGCCGACAAAGACATCGTCCATACCCATTTCGGATACGATTCTATGGATGTTTGTTTTTGTACTTCCTACATCAGTCAGAATTGCTCCGGGTTTTAAAAATGGACGAATTTTTTCCAGATAGGAGGCATTAAACTCCACCGGTGTGCATAAAAAGATCATATCGCACTGAGAAAGGGTTGCATCAATTCCATCGAGGATGACATCAACGATGCCCTCTTTCTGTGCTTGTTCCAATTTTGATTTTGTGCGCATATATGCCATAATTGTCACATTATTATTTGCACGCTTCAGTCCACGGGCAATGGAACCGCCGATCAGTCCCAGACCGATGAAGCCAATAGTAGATTCTGTCATAATGATTACCTCCTGAACTTAAATTTTAAAGTACAGATACGGGAATGTCAACAAGTTAAAGTGATAAAATGATGCAATTTTAGCTTTACATAATGAAATATCAATGTTATAATTTTAACAATGAAATGCAATTATACTGCCAAGAGAAAAAGAAGAGCATTATCGAATGGAAAATTAAGAAAATTAATTGTGCAAATTGCACATTTTACTTGTATTTTTTAAGCCTTTTTGGTAGAATGTTTGCATGGGTAAATAAATGAGGAATAAAGTTCCGTTTCTCATATGTTTATAAAGGGGTCTTTCAAGGAAAAGATCGTTACAAAATATTTGTACGGGAGGAATTTAATTATGAACATTTATGGAACAAAGAACATCCGTAACGTCGTACTGTTAGGACACGGCGGCGCAGGTAAGACAACAGTTGCAGAGGCACTTGCAAATATTACAGGTGTTACAAAGAGAATGGGTAAAGTTGCTGATGGTAACACAATCAGCGATTACGATAAAGAGGAAATCAAGAGACAGTTCTCCATTTCTACAACCATGGTTCCGATCGAATATGCCGGTGCAGAAGGCAACATCAAGATCAACCTGTTAGATACACCGGGTTACTTCGATTTCGTTGGTGAAGTTGAAGAGGCAGTCAGCGTTGCAGACGCAGCGATCATCGTTGTTAACTGTAAGGCAGGTATCGAAGTTGGTACAGAGAAAGCTTGGGAGCTTTGTGAGAAGTACAGACTTCCGAGAATCATCTTCGCTACAAACATGGATGATGACCATGCTTCCTACAGAGAGCTTATCTTAAAGCTTGAGAGAAGATTCGGCAGAAAGATCGCTCCGTTCCAGGTTCCGATCCGTGAAAATGAAAAATTTGTTGGTTTTGTTAACGTTGTTAAGATGGAAGGCCGTCGCTTCACAAATATGTCCGAGTACGAGGCGTGCGAGATTCCGGAGTACACAGAGAAAAACCTTGGTATCGCTCGCGATGCTTTAATGGAAGCTGTTGCTGAGACAAGCGAAGAGTACATGGAGCGTTACTTCTCTGGTGACGAGTTCACACAGGATGAGATCTATACAGCAGTTCAGACACACGTTTCTGAAGGTAATATCGTTCCGGTTATGATGGGTTCCGGTATCAACTGCCAGGGCTTCAATGCTCTCTTAAATGCAATTGACCGTTACTTCCCGGCTCCGGATTACTTCGAGTGTGTTGGCGTTGACGTTTCCACAGGTGAGCGCTTCACAGCGAAGTACAATGAAGATGTTTCCCTGTCTGCAAGAGTATTCAAGACAGTAGTAGACCCGTTCATCGGTAAATACTCCTTAATGAAAGTTTGCACAGGTACATTAAAAGCTGATACAACAATTTACAATGTAAATAAAGATACAGAAGAAAAAGTTGGTAAGTTATATGTATTAAGAGGTAAAGATGCGATTGAAGTTTCCGAGATCAAAGCTGGTGATATCGGTGCAGTTGCAAAATTAAACATCACTTCCACAGGTGATACAATCGCTCTTAAGACAGCTCCGATCGTTTACCACAAACCGGAAATCTCCACACCGTATACATACATGGCATACGCTGCGAAGACAAAAGGTGATGAAGACAAGATCTCCAGTGCACTTGCCAGAATGATGGAAGAAGACCTTACATTAAAGGCAGTTGTAGACGCAGAGAACCGTCAGACATTGCTTTACGGTATCGGTGATCAGCACCTTGATGTAGTTGTTAGCAAATTAGCAAACAGATATAAAGTAGAAATCGAACTTTCCAAACCGAAATTTGCTTTCCGTGAGACAATCCGTAAGAAAGTAGAAGCAGCCGGCAGACATAAAAAACAGTCCGGTGGTCATGGTCAGTTTGGTGATGTTAAGGTGTCCTTTGAGCCGTCCGGCGAT